>DASZON010000475.1:0-2833 GCA_035550755.1 Actinomycetota bacterium
CAGGTTGTGGACGATCTGCTTGCGCACGTAGACCGGGGGGCCGTAGGTGGCCAGGGCGACCTCGACGATGTCGATGGCCCGCTCCACGCCGGCGCAGTAGCCGCGGGGGGCGGCCAGCAGGACCCGGCGGGGGGCGTCGAAGGCTGGAAGCGGGGGACTGCTCATGTCCCCATTCTATCGGCGCCCGCCGCTCGCGCCCGTCGGGCGGGGTACCGTGGGGGCGGTCTTGCCAGAGGAGGGCGATGGCGATGCGCATGGAGCTGTACGAGCCGGCCGCCACATGAGCACCCGGCCCGCCGGGCCCGGCCAGGAGCTGAGCCCGGGGGAGGCGCCCGGCGGGGCCGAGGCCGCCGGGGGCTGGGCCGGGGAGCGGGCCCTGGACCACCGGGTGGTGGTCGTCTGGACCGTGCAGGAGGCGATCGGCTACGCCGTGCTCGCCGTGGCCGCCCTGGCCGTGGACATCGGCGCCCGGACGGCCGGGGTCGACGTGCCCGGCCCGCCGGGGCTGGCCGCCGGGCTGCTGGCGGTGATCGGGGGCCTGGCCGCCTGGTGGCTGCCAAGGGCCCGGCACCGGTACTGGCGCTACCACGTGGCCGCCGACGCCCTGGAGCTGCGCCACGGGGTCCTCAAGCGGGTCCACTCGGCCATCCCCTACTTCCGGGTCCAGCACATCGACGTCGCCCAGGGGCCGGTGGAGCGGGCCGTCGGCCTGGCCCGGCTGATCGTCCACACCGCCTCGGCCGGGACCGACGCCACCATCCCCGGCATCGCCGCCGGCGACGCCGAGGGCCTGCGCCGCCTCATCCTGACCAGGGCCGGCTCGGGCGATGCCGTCTGAGGACGCGACCCCGCCGCCGGCCGCGGCCGGGGTCGCGCTGGAGGGTGGAGGGCCGCGGCGGCTGCACCTGCTCAGCCCCGTGTTCTTCGCCACCGGGCACGCCCGGCGGCTGTGGCCACTGGCCCTGCTGCTGGTGGCCCGGCGGCAGTGGTGGCTGCTCGCCCTCGGGGCGCTGATCCTGCTGGCCTGGAGCGCCGTGGAGTGGCTGCGCCGCACCTACACCCTGGAGGGCGGGGCCCTGCGGCTCGAGGAGGGCGTGCTGTCCCGCCAGCTCCGGGCGGTCCCCTTCGACCGGATCCAGCAGGTCGACCTGGTCCGCAAGCCCCTGCACCGGCTGCTGGGGGTGGCCACCCTGCGGGTCGAGACGGCCGGGGGCGGGTCCGCCGCCGAGGTCGACCTGGACGTGGTCACCCTGCCCGAGGCCCAGGCGCTGCGTTCGACCCTCCTTCGAGCCAAGGCCCGCGCCACCACCCCGGTTGGGGGCCGGCACGCACCGGTGGGCGGCTCGGGCGAGCCCGGCGCGGTGGCGGGCGTGCCCGACGAGGCCGGGGCGGCTCCCCCACCCGAGCGGGTGCTGCTGCGGCTGCGGGTCGGCGAGGTGATCATGGCCGGGATCACCGGGTCGCGGGCGGCGGCGGCCCTGGTCGTGCTCGGCTCGCTCAGCCAGGTCACCGACTGGGTCCCCGGCCTCGACGACTGGGTGCTGGCCCGGTTCGACCCCGAGTCGGTCACCCCCACCACCCCGGCCGCCTTCGTGGTCGTGGCCGTCCTGGCCGCCGTCGTCTGGCTGGGCCTGGCCGCGCTGTCCAGCGTCGTCACCGACTTCGGCTTCACCCTGGCCCGGGTCGGCGACGACCTGGTGGTCCGCCGCGGCCTCCTGGAGCGCCGTGAGGCGGTCCTCCCCCTGGCCCGGCTCCAGGTCGTCCGGGTGGAGGAGTCGCTGCTGCGCCGGGTCCTGTCGCTGGCCTCGATCCGCCTCCAGAGCGCCGGCCGCACCGGCCGCGGCGACGAGACGGCCAGCCGCCTGGCCGTCCCGGTCCTCCAGCGGACCGAGGTCAACCGGGTCCTCGGCGAGCTGCTGCCCGGGGCGTCGCCGATCCCGGCCCTGCGCCTCCCGCCCCCGGCCGCCCGCCGCCGGGCGGTCGTCCGCGGCCTGCTCCGGACGACCCTGGCCGCGGCCCTGATCGCCGTGGCCATCTGGGCGCTGGCCACCCTCGCCGGGTTCGGACTGGCACCGTGGTTCGCCCTCCTGCTGGTGCCGCTGCTCGCCCTGGCCGCCCTGGTCGGCCTGGCCGCCTACCGCGGCCTCGGCCACGCCGCCGGCCCGGAGTTCCTCTACGCCCGTTCCGGGGTGGCCATCCGGGTGCTCACGGTCGTCCCCGTGGCCAAGGCCCAGAGCGGCAGCGTCCGCTCCTCGCTGTTCCAGCGCCGGGCCGGCCTGGCCACCCTCCACGTCGACATCGCCGGCGGTGGCCCCACCCCCAAGGTCCACGACGAGTCCCAGGGCCGGGCCGAGTCCCTCCTCCAGGTGGTCCTGGGCCGGCCGGTCAGCGCGTGAGGCCGAGGCCGGCGACCGCCCGGCCCAGGGCCCCGGGGACGTCGTCGACCAGCAGGTGGCGGCCGCCGCGGACGACCTGGCGGCCGGAGACCACCACCGAGGTCACGTCGGCCGCGGTGGCCGCGAACACCACCTGGTCGACGGCCTCGGCGGGGCGGGCGCCGGCCAGGCGGACCGAGCCGAGGCCGACCGTGACCAGGTCGGCCAGGCGCCCGGGGGCGAGCCGGCCGGCGTCCCAGCCGAGGGCGTCCATGCCGGCGGCGGTGGCGGCGGCCAGCAGGCCGGCCGGGTCGTGGTGGCCGCGGCGGCCGGTGACCAGCCGCTCGTCCAGCTCGACGGCCCTGGCCTCCTCGAACAGGTCGACCACGGCGTTGCTGTCGGAGCCAAGGCAGAGCGGGCTCCCGGCGGCGGCCAGGGCCCGGGCCGGGCCGACCCCG
>DASZON010000476.1:0-5436 GCA_035550755.1 Actinomycetota bacterium
AGTCGGGCTCGCGCCGGTCGCCGTTCACCTCGCTATTCGACCATGGCGGGCGCGGGCGCGGGCTAGGGGAGCCAGGCCCGGAGCGACGAGCGGTTGGCGGCCTTCCACACCTTGCGCCAGCCGGCGCGGGTGTCGTCGGCGCTGGCCCGCTCGGCGGCGATCAGCAGGCCGGCGACGAGGGCGACGTCGCGGCGGGAGGCGGCGGCGGCCTCGCGCAGCCAGGCCTCGCCGACGACCGCGTCCTGGTGGTCGCCGAGGACGCCCTGGAGGTCGGCGATGGCGTCGGCGAAGTCCTCGGCCGGCTTGCCGATCACCGGCTCGACCGCCTCGGCGGCGTAGCGGGCCCGCTTGGCCCGGATGCGGATCTGGTGGAGCTCGTCGTCGGGGGGGTCGTCGCCGGCCTCGCGGACCGCCTTGCGGAGCTTCTTCCATGGCTTGACGACCAGCGGCGGCATCACCTCGGCGGCCGGGCGGTCGCCCCCCGGGAGCAGGGCCGGGGCGGCCGCGGCGGCCACCAGGTCGTCGAGCAGCCGGGCGTACTTGTCCGAGGCCATGGCGCCGAGCAGGCTCCGGCGGGCCTGGTCGCGCTGGGTGGCCAGCCGCTCCAGCAGCCGCCGGCCGGGCTTGGCGTCGGTGGCCGGGAGGGCGGCCAGGTGCTCGGAGAACCGCTCCAGCAGCACGTCGGTGTCCCTGACCTCGCCGAGCAGGTTGGCCACCCACTTGAGGTCGTCGCGGAGCCGGTCGGTCCACTCCTCGTCGAGCAGGCTGGAGAAGGTCCGCAGGGTCGAGCGGATCCGCCGGCTGGCCACCCTGGCCTGGTGCACGGCCTCGGGGTCCTCGCCGATGCGGACCCCGGCCTCGTGCCGGAACAGCCGCAGGGTGCCGCTGGCCAGGTCGTGGCGGAGCAGGGTCTCGACGCTGGAGCCGGAGTCGACCTCGGGCTCGACGACTTCGGGGCCGAGCGTCCGGTCGCGGCCGCCGAGGGCCCGCAGGTACTTGGGGGTCGGCTCGGCCGCCTGGGCGCCGGCCTCCAGCAGCCGGTCGACCACCTGGTCGAGCAGGCCGGCGTCGGCGTCCTCGTCCAGCTCGACCTCGAGCTCGCGGAACCGGCCGGCGACGCGGCGGCCTTCCAGCAGTTGGACGTCGTCGTCGACCACCTCGGCCAGCCGCGACCCGGCCGGGTCGCGCAGCTCCACCGGGCGGCGCACGGTGCGCATGCGGGCCGACGGGGCGACTCGGCTGGTGCGCACGAACGGCCGCACCAGGGCGAGGGCCTCGGGCGGGGGCTTGCGGCCGTCGCCGGAGAACACGTGCTCGGCCCGCACCAGCAGGACACCGGTCCGCCCCTCGGGCAGCTTGACCGTCCAGCCCTCACCGGGCCGGTAGCGCAGGCTGGCCCCCCAACGGGCCAGCCGCAGGTCGGGGGTGTCGTAGTAGGTGGTCGTGAGGCGTCGCTCCGGCTGGGGCTCGGCCTGGACGCCGTCGTCGGGGCCGGCGAGGTCGGGCAGGTCGAAGCCTGGGGGGGCGGCCAGCTTGGCCTCGCGTTCCTGCACCGGTGTCCTCCTCGATCCGGGCTCAGCGGGGCAGCGGTTCCTGGGCGGCGGCCTCGACAACCACCGGCTCCAGGTAGCTCCCCTTCCAGCTTCTCCTCCCGTCGAGCTCCAGCACCCAGGTCGATCCCTTCGGCCAGCGGGGCGGGTCGCTCAGCTCGATCCCGGCCGCCTGCAGCTCGTCGAAGACCTTACCGATGACCTCGCCGTGGGTGCAGAGGACGGCGTCCTTGAGGGCGGGGGCGGTCAGCAGCTCCAGCACCCCGGGCCCGGTCCCGTCGACGCCGAGGGCCTCGCTGGCCTCGACCGGGTGCCCGGTCCGGCCCGCGAGCGGCTCGACCGTCCGCAGGCAGCGCTCGGCCGGACCGGAGAGCAGGCGGCCGACGGGGCGGCCGCGCAGCTGCTCGATCAGCCCGAGCGCCTCCCCGCGTCCCTGCGCCGACAGCGGGCGGGCCTGATCGAGGCCTTGCCAGTTCCGCTTGCTGCCCGCGTGGGCATGGCGCACGAGGTAGACCACGGGCAACTCCTCCCCATGACCGATCCCCCGCCAAGATCCGTTGCCCAGCTTGACCGATGGCGACCAGCGGGGCAATCCGGCGCGGCCCGATCGCCGGAGGAAGTTCCGCAAGCCCGTGGGCGGGGCCGGACGGCCCTAGCTGGGCCGGGTCGGGCGGCCGCCGTTGCCGGTGCCGGTGGGCCGGGGCTCGCGGCTCGGCCGGCGGTTGGCGAGCCGGGTCGACAGCGGGGTGCGCAGCTCGCGCAGGAGCGCCTGGGCGGTCGACTGGCTGATGGTGACCCCGTGCTCGGCCATGGCCTCGACCAGCTGGGCCGGGGTCAGGGAGGCGGCGTCGTCCCGCTCGTCGAGGATGGCGGCGGCGACCATGTAGGGAGCCTGGCGACGACGGGGACGGGACTCCTCGTCCTCGGCCTCGCCCTTGGCCGCGGCCACGGCCTGGCGGAAGGTGTCCACCGGGCGGCGCTCGCCCGCCGCGGCCGCGGCCGAGGGCCGGGGCAGGGCACCGGCCTTGGCCTCGGCCCGGGCCGGCCGGGCCGCCGGGGCGGCCGTCGCGGTGGCGGCCGTCCCGAGGACGTCGGCCCGCCGGGGGCGGCGCATGGCCTCGACCTGGAGCCGGGCCAGGGGGGCGGACATGGCCGCCTCCTGGGCCTGCTCGGCTTCGACCTGGAGGCGGGTGGCGCGCAGGGTGGTGGCCCGCCGCAGCACCATCATCAGCAGCTCGACCCCGAGCACGAGGGCGGCCGGTGGGATGAGGGCGACGCCGCGGGCGGCCCAGTTGTGGTCGGCGTGGGCGACGTTGAGCACGAAGCTGACCCCGGCGGCCCCGGCCAGCAGCAGCTTGGGCCACCACACCTCCCACCAGGCGCGGTGGACCTTGGTGGTGGTGAACCAGAGGTCGGCCCCGAGGGCGACGACGATGAAGGAGTCGACCATCAGGGGCACGGCCCAGCCGTGCTCGGGGGCGATGCCGTTGGATCGGACGGCGTAGGCCTTGATGGCCTCGAAGCTGGTGTAGAAGGCCAGGCAGGCGATGCCGAGGACGACCGCGCCGAGGACGGCGACCAGGATCGTCCTGAACCGGGTCAGCCATTTGTCACGGGCGACGATCCCGGTGATCAGGGGTGGTCCGGCGAGGGCCACGGGCGCTCCTCAGGGCAGGGTTTCGGTCGCGGGTCAGCGCAAGGTTCTACCGCACCCTGCCCGGTCACGCACATTCCGGACGTTTCAGTCCTTGTTCGCCCCGTGGACGCGGACGAAGTCGTTGACCTCGTAGTAGGCGTCGATCGACTCGCCGGCGTCGCCCCAGAACCCGTCGAGGACGTCGTACTCCATGCGCCGGCGCTCGACGTACCAGTTGTTGACGTCGGTGATCTCCAGCTCGCCCCGGCCGGACGGCTGCAGGGTCGGGATCACGTCGAAGACGTGCTCGTCGTAGAAGTAGATGCCGGTGACCACGTAGCTCGAGGGCGGGTCGTCGGGCTTCTCCAGGATGCGGACCACCCGGTCCTCGTCGTCCAGCTCGGGGACGCCGAGGTGGCGCAGGTGGGCCGGGTCGTCGATGCGGGCCAGGACGATCCTGGCCCCCGACTCCTGGGCGAGGAAGTTGGTCACGGCCGGGCGCAGGCTGCGCTCGACCACGTTGTCGGCCAGCATGACCACCACCCGGTCACCGTCCACGAAGCGCTCGGTCAGCCCCAGGGCCTCGGCGATGCCGCCGGGCCGCTCCTGGTAGGCGTACAGCAGCCGGTCGATGCCGTACTCGTGGCCGTTGCCGAGCAGCCGCAGGAACTCGCCGGCGTGGGTGCCGCCGGTGACCACCATGAGCTCGGTGATCCCGGCCGAGACCAGGGTCTCGATGGCGTAGGTGACCATCGGCCGGTCGTAGATTGGCAGCAGGTGCTTGTTGGTGATGCGGGTCAGGGGGTGCAGGCGGCTGCCGGTGCCCCCGGCCAGGATCACACCCTTCACTGGGTTCCTCTCTGTCAGGCGCCGTACTTGGTGAGGCGGCCGGCGGCGGCGAGCAGCTGGGGCAGGAGGTGCTTGGCCTCGAAGCGGCCGAGGGAGCCCTGGCGGCACCAGACCTCGTCGAAGCCACCGAGGCCGTCGGCGGCGGCGGTCCCGCCCCACAGCAGCACCGGGACCGGGTGCCAGGAGTGGGCGGCCATCTGGGCCGGGGTGGAGTGGTCGCCGGTGACGGCCATGACCTCGATGCCCGACTCCAGGATGCGGGGGATGAGGGCGTCGACCTCCTCGATGGCGGCGACCTTGCGGTCGAAGTCGCCGTCCTCGCCGGCCGAGTCGGTCTTCTTGATGTGCATGAACACGAAGTCGTGGGCCGGGGCCAGCTCGGCCAGGGCGTCGACCTCCTCCTTGGCCGCCCCCTCGACCTGGTGGGTGTCGAAGCCGAGCAGCCGCGAGATGCCCACGTACATCGGGTAGGCGGCGATGGCCAGGGCCTTGACCTGGTAGCGGTCGCAGAAGTTGGGCATGTCCTTGACGCTGTCGAAGCCGCGCAGGAGCAGGAAGTTGCCCCGCTCGCGGCCGGCCAGCAGCCGGCGCGCCTGGTCGAGGAGCTGCTTGACGAGCTGCTCGGTCGGCTTGGCCTCGGGGGTGCGGGCCTGGGGGTCGAGCGCGGGGACGCCGGTGACCTGGGGATCGGTGTCGCTCAGGTCCTTGTCCAGGCCGGGGCCGCGCAGCACCAGCAGGCCGCGGTGCTCGCGCTCGGGCTGGAGGAAGAACTGGGCCCCCTCGAGCTTGACCTCGCGCATCAGCAGCTCGCAGATGCCGGCCGCCTCCTCGGTGGGCAGCCGGCCGGCCCGGCGGTCGGTGATGGTCCCGTTGCCGTCGAGGGTGCAGAAGTTGACCCGGGCGGCCACGTCGCCGGGCTGGAGCTCGAAGCCGATCCCGGCCGCCGACAGGGCGCCGCGGCCGATCTCGTAGGAGAGCGGGTCGTAGCCGAACAGGCCGAGGTGCCCGGCGCCCGACCCCGGGGTGATGCCTCGGGTGACCGGGTCGTGCAGGCCCAGCGAACCCTCGCCGGCCAGCCGGTCGAGGTTGGGGGTGCGGGCCTCGGTCAGCTCGGAGCCGCGCTCGACCGTCCGGTAGCCGCCGAGGCCGTCCATCACCAGCAGGAGGGCCTTCATGCCCTCGGGCCTCGCCATCCCGGTCACGACGGTCTCTTGGGTGAGGGTGGTCGACATGGGCGCGCCTCCAACCTGCCAGGGGGGAACGGACCTCGAGTCTACGGTTCCCCGCCTGGCGGGCGCGAAAAGTGACGACCCCCAGGAACCCCGTCCGGTTGACCGGCGGGCAAGCCCGCCTGCTCCCGGCCGATTGGGCCCCTGGGGGTCATCGGCGCCCCGAGGAACT
>DASZON010000477.1:0-3467 GCA_035550755.1 Actinomycetota bacterium
TGGCCTACGCCGACGCCCATCCCGACGAGGCCCGCCAGGTGCTCACCAGCTACACCCAGATCGACGAGGCGGTCATCCAGAAGCTGATCCTTCCCAAGTGGCCGGCCGAGATCAACCGGGCGTCGGTGGACACCCTGGCCACCCTCGCCGTCCAGGACGGCCTGGTCACCGAGCAGCCGGACGTGGCCGCCCTGCTGCCGTCGTGACGCCGTGAGGTCCGGCCGGTCGCCGCGCTGGCTCGGGGTGGCGGGGCTTGCCGGCTTCCTGGTGCTCCTGGAGATCGCCCCCCGGGTCGGCCTGGTTCCGGAGCGGTACCTGCCGCCGACCAGCCGGATCGCCGCCGCCCTGGCCGACGAGCTCGGCGAGCCGTCGTTCTGGGTCGCCCTTGGCGACACCCTGGAGGGCTGGGCCATCGGCCTGGCCCTGGCGGTGGCCGGCGGGGTCGGGCTCGGCCTGCTCATCGGCAGCGTCCCCGCCCTGCGGGCCGCCACCGCCTCCACCATCGAGTTCCTGCGCCCGATCCCCTCGGTGGCCCTGATCCCGCTGGCGGTGCTGCTGTTCGGCACCGACCTGCGCTCCAAGCTGCTGCTGGTCGTGTACGCCTCGTTCTGGCAGGTGCTCGTCCAGGTCCTGCACGGCGTCCAGGACGTCGACCCGGTGGCCATGGACACCGCCCACAGCTACCGGCTCGGCCGCTTCGCCCGCGTCCGCCACGTCGTCTGGCCGACCACCCTGCCGTACGCCATGACCGGGTTCCGGCTGGCCGCGGCCGTCGCCCTGGTCCTGGCGATCACCGCCGAGCTGATCATCGGCAGCCCCGGGCTCGGCAAGGAGATCGCCGTGGCCCAGACCAGCGGGGCCGTGCCCGCCATGTACGCCCTGGTGGTGGTGGCCGGCCTGCTCGGGGTGGTCGTCAACCTGGGCGCCCGGGCGCTCGAGCGCCGGGTGCTGGCCTGGCACCCCTCGACCCGCCGGGAGGTGGCCGCGTGACCGCCGCCCGCCGGGTGCTGGTCGCCACCGGCCTCCCCTTGGCCCTGCTCGGCCTGTGGTGGCTGGCCAGCGCCGACAGCCAGAGCTTCTACCTGCCCCCGCTCCGCGACATCCTGGCCGCGTTCGCCGACACCTGGCTGGGGGGGCGGCTGGCCGACGACGTCCTGCCGAGCGTGATCCGGCTGCTGGCCGGGCTGGCCGTGGCAGGAGTTGCCGGGGTCGGCCTCGGGGTGCTGATCGGCTCCTCGCGGCGGCTGCGGGCCACCTGCGAGCCGGTGCTGGAGTTCCTGCGGGCCATCCCCCCGCCGGTCCTGGTGCCGATCTTCATCCTGGTCGCCGGCATCGGCACCACCATGAAGGTGCTGGTGATCGTGTCCGGCTGCCTGTGGCCGATCCTGCTCAACACCGTCGAGGGGGTCCGGGCCCGTGACGAGCTGCTGGAGGACACCTGCCGGGCCTACGGGATCCGCGGCCTGGCCCGGCTGCGGCACCTGGTGCTGCCGTCGGCCAGCCCCCAGATCGTCACCGGGATGCGCCAGGCGCTGGCCATCGGCATCATCCTGATGGTGATCAGCGAGATGTTCGCCGCCTCCAGCGGCCTCGGCTTCACCATCATCCAGTTCCAGCGCGGCTTCGCCATCCCCGAGATGTGGAGCGGCATCCTGCTCCTGGGCCTGCTCGGGGTCGCCCTGTCGCTGGCCTTCCGGGTGTTCGAGCGCCGGGCCCTGTCCTGGTACCACGGCCTGCGCCGGGCCCAGCGGGGCCCCTCCTAGGATCGGAAGCCATGTCCAAGACGCTCGAGGTCCGCGGCCTCCGCAAGGTCTACCAGGGCCCCGGCCGCTCGGTGGAGGCCCTGCGGGAGCTGACCTTCTCGGTGGCGGCCAGCGAGCTGGTGTGCGTGGTCGGCCCGTCCGGCTGCGGCAAGACGACCCTGCTGCGCTGCGCCGCCGGGCTGCTGGAGCCGACCGCCGGCGAGATCCTGCTCGAGGGCGCCCTGGTGGCCGGGCCGCCGCCCGACATGGCGGTGGTGTTCCAGGAGTACGGGCGCAGCCTGTTCCCGTGGATGACCGTCCGGGCCAACGTCGAGCTGCCCCTGCGGTCCAAGGGGCTGGCCGGCGACCACCGACGCCGGCTGGCCACCGACGCCCTGGCCGCGGTCGGGCTGGGCGACGTCGGTGGCGCCTACCCATGGCAGCTCTCGGGCGGGATGCAGCAGCGGGTGGCGATCGCCCGCGCCGTCGCCTACGAGCCCCACGTGCTGCTCATGGACGAGCCCTTCGCCGCCGTCGACGCCCAGACCCGGGCCGAGCTCGAGGACTTGGTCCGCTCGCTGTGGCGGCGGACCGGGGTGACGATCGTGTTCGTGACCCACGACATCGACGAGGCCGTCTACCTGGGCCAGCGGGTGCTGGTGCTGTCGTCGTCGCCGACCGTGGTCCAGGAGGTCCTGGCCGTCGACCTCCCCGGTGAGCGCGACCAGCTCACCACCCGCTCCGACCCCCGCTTCACCCAGCTCCGCAGCCACGTCTACGCCCAGATCCAGCAGGCCAAGCGGGGCGGGGGGCAGCCGGCGCCGCCGTCGCCCGAGGGCGCGGCGGCGCCGGGAAGCTGACCGCCCGTGGCCGCGCCCCGCCCCCGCCCACCGGAGAACCCCCTCGGGGTTCCCCGGACCCCTCCCGACCAACCGGGGCACCCCCCTGGGGTTGCCCGGACCCCTCCCGATTCACCGGGGCACCCCCTTGGGGTTCCCCGGACCCCTCCCGATTCACCGGGGCACCCCCTTGGGGTTCCCCGGACCCCTCCGGATTCACCGGGGCACCCCCTTGGGGTTCCCCGGACCCCTCCGGCTCTTCCGGCTGGTCCCGCTCGGTGGCCAGGCGGGCCAGGCGGCGGCCGAGGACCTCGCGCAGGGAGGCGACGTCGTCCTGGCCCTCGACCGAGCGGACCTCGAAACGCCGGTACTCGCTCTTGCGGGCCAGGCCGTCCTCGAACACCACCATCGAGCCGACCACCTGGCTGCCCTGGAGGTTGGAGATGTCGTAGCACTCGATCCGCAGCGGCGCCTCGGGCAGCTCCAGGGCCTCCTGGAGCTCCTTGAGGCCGCGGGCGCGGGCGTCGAAGTCGCTGGCCCGCTTGAGCTTGTGGGTGGCGAAGGCCTCGCGGGCGTTGGCCGCCACCGTCTCCAGCAGGGCCCGCTTCTCCCCCCGGCGGGGCACCCGCAGGTCCACCGGGCCGCCCCGCAGCCCGGCCAGCCACGCCCGCAGCCCCTCGGCGCCCTCGGGCAGCACCGGCAGGAACACCTCACGGGGGATCTCGTCGCCCCGGTCGCCGTACAGCTGCTGGACGAAGGTGGCGGCCAGGGCGGCGGTGTCGAGCACCTCGACCTTGTCGACCACGAACCCGCGCCGCCCCACGACCCGGCCCCGGCGGACGAAGAACACCTGCACGGCCGCCTCCAGGTCGTCCTCGGCAAAGGC
>DASZON010000478.1:0-17664 GCA_035550755.1 Actinomycetota bacterium
CGCGCAGGGCCAGGGCCATCTCGGCCACCGCCTGGGCGTGGTCGGGGCGTGGCTCGGGCAGCCCCCCGACCACCATGTAGGCGTCGCCGATGGTCTTGATCTTCTCCAGGCCGAGCCGTTCGGCCAGCCGGTCGAAGGCGGTGAACAGGTCGTCGAGGACCTGCACGACCTTCTCGGGGGTCGTCGCCTGGCTTCGCCGGGTGAAGTCCACGAGGTCGGCGAACAGCACCGTGACCTCGGGGAAGCGGTCGGCGATGACCTCCTCGCCCTGCTTGAGCCGGGCCGCGATCGGGGCCGGGAGGACGTTGAGGAGCAGCCCCTCGGAGCGCTCCCGCTCGGCCAGGAGCAGGCGGTTGGCCCGGTCGAGGGCCCGGCGGTTGCGCATCGCCTCCCCGAGCAGCAGCACGGCGGCGAACATGGCGATGCTCTGGACGCTGCCGTAGAGCAGGGGCAGCACCGGCTCGGTCCGCGCCTCCATCTGGTAGAGGAGGTAGCCGAGGGGCGCGAGCACGAACCAGGCGACGATCCCCAGCGTCCAGCGCTGGTAGCCGGCCGCCCAGGCGGTGGCCACGGCCACCGACAGCGGCACCGCCGGGTAGATGCCCGGGTAGTTGGTGAGGCCGTAGAGCTGGAGGGCGACCGCCGAGCCGAGCAGCACCCCCAGGGGCCAGCGGCGCCGGAACATGACCAGGGCGGCCACCGTGAGCCCGAGGCTGTAGGCACCGGGGGCGCGCCCCATGCCCTGCTCGGGCGCCACCCGGATGGCGACCGTCACCGCCACCGCCAGGCCGAGGGCGAGGGCGGCGTCGATCGCCGGCGCGGGCGCCCGCCGCAGCCGGGACCACCAGGACCGCACAGCCATGCCCGGTCACCTTACGCCGGATGGCCGAACGGCTCAGCCGGGGACGGCGAGCAGCCGGACTGCGAAGCTCGCCGGCGCCGGGTCGAGCCGGTAGGCGGGCAGGACCCCGGGCCCGCAAGAGGCCGACCCGATCCCCTGCTGGGCGTGGTCGAGGTTGACCCACAGGCGGTCGCCGGCCACCAGGTCGGTGGGGTGCCGGGCCTGGTCCAGCTGCTCGCTGGTCCAGGGCCGGACGGTCAGGTCGAAGGTGGGCTCGCCCTCCAGCCGGAGGACGGTGTCCCGGCCGTCGCCGAGGGTCGCCCAGCGCACCTCGCGGCGGTTGCCGTTCTCCTGGGGACGCAGGTAGGGGGTCTGGAGGCCGGCCACGGTGGCGGCGAACCGCCCGACCCGGGCCGCCCGCCCGGTGTCAGCGTACGCCTCCCCCGGGCCACGCCCGAACCACGCCACCTGGTCGAGAGCGGCCGGCACGGCCATCCGCAGCCCCAGCCGGGGCAGCGGGCACGGCCACGCCCCTTCCGGGGCGGTCCGGACCTCCAGCCGCAGCCCACCCGGCACCTCCGACCACCGGTAGACGGCGACGATCCCGAGGTCGGTCGCCGCCGGCGCGACCCGGGTCCGCACGACCAGCCGGCCGTCCTCGACCGTGACGTCGTCGATCCGGTGCTGGACCCGGTGCAGCCCGACCTGGCGCCACACGGGCTCCACGGCCTCACCGTGGATCCCCCGGTCGTTGTCGGTCGGCGCCCGCCACAGGTCCAGCCGCGGGCCCTCGAGCTGCAGCTCGCCCAGCCGCACCAGCCGCCCGGTGTCCGGGTCGAACCTCCCCGGGCCCACCACGGCCGGGCCGGGGGGGCGGCGGGGGCTGTGGACGGCCCGGCGCGCCGGTGCGGGGGTGACGGGCAGCTGGCCCCAGGCGACCTCGTGGCCGGCGGGGGCCCAGGGCTCGTCGGCGGCGAGCAGGGCCTGGACGGTGAGCCAGGACTCGGTCCCGGTCGCGGGCAGGTCCGGGAGGGGGACGGTGGTGGTCGCTCCAGGGCGCAGGGCCGGGACCTCCAGCGGGCCCGAGGCGACCTCCACGCCCTCGGCCGCCAGCGTCCAGGTGAACCGCAGGTGGGACAGGTCCACGACGTCGTAGCGGTTGTCGACCCGGATCCCGCCGGACGGGCCGGCGCCGATGCGGACCGGCTCGACCACCTTCTTCAGCTCGTGGAGGCCGGGCGACGGGGTCCGGTCGGGGAACAGCAGGCCGTCGGCGACGAAGTTGCCGTCGTGGAGGGGCTCGCCGAAGTCGCCGCCGTAGGCGAAGTACTCGCGGCCGTCCTCGGTGAACGCCCGCAGGCCGTGGTCGATCCACTCCCAGACGAAGCCGCCCTGGCAGCGGGGGTGGCGTTCGAACAGCTCCTGGTACTCCCACAGCCCACCGGGGCCGTTGCCCATGGCGTGGGCGTACTCGCACAGGAGCAGCGGCATGGCCCGGCGGCGGGCGTCCAGCGCCGGGTCGTCCAGGGGCTCCTCGTCGCCCCGGCCGATCCGGTCGACCTCGGCGTGGGTCGGGTACATGCGGCTGTAGACGTCCACGTCCGGGCTGGACCAGTCGTGCTCGTAGTGGAGCGGCCGCGACGGGTCGCGGGCGCGGGCCCAGCCGGCCATGGCGGCCAGGTTGCGGCCGGTGCCGCTCTCGTTGCCGAGCGACCACAGGATCACGCTGGGCCGGTTCTTGTCCCGCTCGACCGTGCGGCGCATGCGGTCGAGGAGCGCCTCCCGCCAGCGGGGGTCGTCGGACGGGTTGGCCCGCCAGCCGACCTGGACGAACCCGTGGGTCTCGAGGTCGCACTCGTCGACCACGTACAGCCCGTACTGGTCGCACAGCTCCAGGAACCGCGGGTGGGGCGGGTAGTGGCTGGTCCGGACGGCGTTGAGGTTGTGCCGCTTCATCAGCAGCACGTCGGCCAGCATGACGTCCTCGCCGACGGCCCGGCCCAGGTCGGGATGGAACTCGTGGCGGTTGACCCCGCGCAGCAGCACCGGGCGGCCGTTGACGGTCAGCAGCCCGTCGCGGACCTCGACGGTGCGGAAGCCGATCCGCAGCCCGACCCGCTCGCCGGCCGAGGCCAGCTCGCCGTCGTACAGCCGGGGCGACTCGGCCGACCACGGCTCCACGGCCTCGAGGTGCACGGTCTCCCCCGCCGCGGCGTCCACGCCCAGCTCGGGGACGGTGAGGCGGGCGGGGACGTCGGTGTCGACCCGCAGGGTGCCGGCGCCGGTCCCGGCGTCGTAGCCGGCGTGGACGAACCAGTCCTCGATCGCCCCGGCGGGTCGGGCCAGGACCCGGACCTCGCGGAAGATCCCGGACAGCCACCACATGTCCTGGTCCTCCAGGTAGCTGGCGGCCGACCACTGGTGGACGCGCACGGCCAGGAGGTTGTCCTCGCCCGGGGCGGCCAGGGCGGCGGTGGCGTCGAACTCGACCGGGAGGCGGCTGCCGCTGGAGGTGCCCAGCTCCCGGCCGTTGACCCAGACCCGGCACCAGGAGTCGACCCCCTCGAACCGCAGCACGGTCCGTTCGGCGTCCCAGCCCTCGGGCAGGCGGAACCCGGCCCGGTAGTCGCCGGTCGGGTTCTCGGTGGGGACGTGCGGGGGGTCGACCGGGAACGGGTAGGCGACGTTGGTGTAGGCGGGGGCGCCGTGGCCGTGGAGCTGCCAGTGGGACGGCACCGCCAGGGTGTCCCAGCCGCGGTCGTCGAAGCTGGGGTCGGCGAAGCCGTCGTCGGCGTCGGCCCGGGGCGACAGCCGGAACCGCCACGCCCCCGACAGGTCCAGCGACGGCGCGTCCGACACCCCCCAGGCGCGCGGCGCCCGCGCCCCGGTCCCCGGCCGCGGGTCCTCGGGCGCCTTCACGGGCTCGTGAGGTGCAGCAGCAGGGCCTGCTCGGGCCGCAGCACCGGCAGCGGCAGCCCGACCTCCCCCAGGACCCGGCCCTCCAGGGCCGCCCCACCCGCCGCAAGCCACGCCGGCGCCACCGCCTGCAGGGTCGCCGGGCCGCCGGCCAGCTCCAGCGGCTCCACCCGGTACGCCCGCGCCGGGTCCAGCCCCGGGAGCCGGGCCAGCCCCGGGGTCTCGAACGCCGACGCGGTCAGCTGCACGTAGGCGAACAGCGCCTCGGCCCGGTCGGGGGCCACCACCCCGTGCAGGTAGGCGGCCGGGTTCGGGTGGTCGGCCCGGACCACCCGGCCGCCGTGCAGCAGCGGCCGCAGCCGCTTGTAGGCGGTGATGGCGCCGGCCAGGGCCGCCTGCTCCTCCTCGGAGGCCGAGGCGACGTCCCACTCGATGCCGAAGTGGCCGAACAGGGCCGTGGCCGCGCGGAAGGCCAGGTCGTGGGTGCGGCCGGTGGTGTGGGACCGCGCCGGGCCGACGTGGCTGCCGACCAGCTCGGGCGGGAGCAGCAGCCCGGTCCAGCGCTGGATGTGCTGGCGCTCCAGGGCGTCGTTGGTGTCGCTGGCCCAGACCCGGTCGGTGCGGGCAAGGATGCCCAGGTCGACCCGGCCGCCGCCGGACGCGCAGCTCTCGATCTCGACCCCGGGGTGGCGGCGGCGCAGCTCGTCCAGGAGCCGGTACACGGCCAGGGTCTGGGCGTGGACCCCGGGGCGGCCGTCGTGGCCGGCCTCGATCAGGTCGCGGTTGTGGTCCCACTTGAGGAAGGCGATGTCGTGGTCGGTCAGCAGGGCGTCGAGCCGGTCGCGGATGAAGGCGTGGCAGCCGGGGTTGGCCAGGTCGAGGACCTGCTGGTTGCGCCAGGCCTCGGGGAGCCGCCCGGGCCGCCCGGCCCCCGACAGCACCCAGTCGGGGTGGGCCCGGAACAGGTCGGAGTCGGGGTTGACCATCTCCGGCTCGACCCACAGCCCGAACTCCATGCCGAGGGAGCGGACGTGGCCGATCAGCGGGCTGAGGCCGTCGGGCCAGACGGCGGCGGCCACGTACCAGTCGCCCAGCCCGGCGGTGTCGTCGCGGCGGCCGCCGAACCAGCCGTCGTCGAGCACGAACCGCTCCACCCCGAGGCGGGCGGCGACGTCGGCGAGCTCGGTCAGCCGGTCCAGACGGTGGTCGAAGTAGACGGCCTCCCAGGTGTTGAGCACCACCGGCCGGGGGGTGCGGGGGTGCTGGGGGCGGTCGCGGACGTAGCCGTGGTAGGCGGCGCTGAGGCCGTCCAGGCCGTCGGCGCTGTAGGTGGCCAGCACCGGCGGGGTCGTGTAGGCCTCGCCGGGCCCAAGGGCCACCTCGGAGGGGCCGAGCAGCTCGGCCGCGCCCAGGCCGGCGTGGCCGTCGGGGTTGCGCTCGGCCCAGTGGGCACCGTCGCCGCTCCAGGCCAGGTGCAGCCCCCAGACCTCGCCGGAGCGGAACCCGAACCCTCCGGTGCCGGCGGCCAGGACCACGGTAGCGTCGTGGCCGGGGCGGCCGTGGCGGCCCTCGCGGACCCAGGCGCCGTTGGCCAGCGGGTGGCGCTGGGGGATGCGCTCGCGGCACCAGCGGCCGGTCAGGTCGAGCAGCTCGACCGCCCGGGCCGGCAGGGGCAGGGTGGCGGCCAGCTGCCCGACCAGGTACGGCTCCTCGCCCAGGTTGCGGACGGTGGCGCCGAGCTCCAGGACGCCCGAGGGGTGCAGCAGCAGCCGGACGGTCAGGCCCAGCCCGGCGTCGGGGTCGTCGGCCTCGACCTCGGCGCAGGTCCTGTCCCCGTCGACGCCGACCGACCGGACCAGGAACCGCGGCGACCAGCCGCCGCCGTCCGGGCGGGCCCCGGCCAGCCCTGGCCGCAGCCGCCAGCCGTCGGCCGGCATCGGCAGCAGCCGCCGCGGCACCGGCCGGTCCACGGCCGAGTGCGCGGCCGCCGGGACCAGGGCGCCGGCCAGGGCGCCGCCGTCCAGGTCCCCGCCCAGGTCCGGCCCCCAGTGCAGCACCACCGGCAGGGGGCCGCCGACCCCGTCGCGGGCGTCGAGCACCAGCGAGACCCCGCCGGCGCGCAGGTGGACCACTCCGGGCTGGGTCACCCCTTGGTCGACCCCAGGGTCAGCCCGGCCACGAACTGCTTCTGGAGGACGAAGAACACGATCAGCACGGGGAGCGCGATCACGATCGAGCCGGCCGAGAGCAGGTTGTAGTCGGTGAAGAACTGGCCGCGCAGGTTGTTGAGGGAGCTGGTGATAGGGAACTTGTCGCCAGACTGCATCAGCACCGTCGCCCAGTAGAACTCGTTGTAGATCCAGGTCACCTGGAGGGTGGCCAGGGCGGCCAGGGCGGGCCGGCACAGCGGCAGGGTGATCCGGAAGAACTGGACCGGTACCCCGGCCCCGTCGACCCTGGCGGCCTCGTACATCTCGTGCGGCAGGGCCTTCATGTAGTTGCTGAGCACGAAGGTGCAGAAGCCGGTCTGAAAGGCCACGTTGACCAGGATGAGCCCCCAGTAGCTGTCCAGCAGCTGGCCCGAGTCGCTCATCCAGAGCGGCAGCGGGATCTCCCGGTAGGCACGGTACAACGGGATCAGCAGGGCCTGCTGGGGCAGCAGGTTGGCCGCGGTGAACAGCCCCAGCAGGACCAGGTTGAACCGGAAGCTGAAGCGGGCGACCACGAAGGCCACGCACGAGGCCAGGAACAGCGTCAGCAGCACCGCCGGGACGGTGATGATCAGCGAGTTGAGGAAGTGGCGGGTGAAGTCGCCCTGCTCCCAGGCGTTGACGTAGTTCTTGAAGGTGAACCCGCCGAGGGACGCATAGCCGTGGACCGAGGTGTAGTTGTAGTCCCGGAACGAGTTCAGGACGGCCCACACCACCGGGAACAGCCAGGCCAGGGCGGTCAGGATGACGAACACGTAGAGGACGACCCGTCCGACGGTGAGGCGTCGCCGGGGCTTGACGGCCGTGGCCCGGGCGGCCGGGCTGCGGGCGACGGTGGCGCTGCTCATCGCTGCCCCTCCCCCCGCATCACCGTGGCCAGGAAGATGGTGATGAACACCAGCGAGATCAGCAGCATGATGGTGGCCAGGGCGGAGCCGAAGCCGATCCGGCTGGCCTCGCCGATGACGTTGGAGGTGACCAGGGTCCCGATCAGCTCCAGGCCGTTGGTGCCCTTGTTGATCACCCAGACGATGTCGAAGGCCCGCAGGGCCTCGATCACGGTCACGACCAGGACGATGATGTTGATCGGCCGCATCACCGGCAGGACCACCGAGAAGAAGGTGCGGACCTGGCTGGCCCCGTCCACCGCCGCCGCCTCCCGCAGCGAGGGGTCGACGCCCTTCAGCCCGGCCAGATACAGCAGCATGATGTAGCCGGCGTGCTTCCAGCCGGCGGCCACCAGCACCGCCCACAGGTTGACCTTGGCGTCGCCGTACCAGTCGATCTGGGTGTGGAGCACGGCGTTGAGCAGGCCCTGGTCGCGGGAGTAGATGAGCTGCCAGATGAACCCGATCAGGGCCAGCGACAGCACCACCGGCAGGAAGAACGCGGTCTGGTAGAAGCGGGTCCCGCGCAGCTCCCGGTCCAGCAGCACGGCCAGGAAGATCCCGAACAGGGTCGGGAGCACGAACAGGAACACCAGCCAGACGAGGTTGTGGCGCAGGGCCGGGTAGAACGGCGGGTAGTTGGTGAAGACGTTCTTGTAGTTCTCGGTCCCGATCCACTGGATGGTGTCCAGGCCGCCGACCCCGGTCCAGCGGGCGAACGACAGCACCACCGAGGCGATCGCCGGCAGCCACACCCACCCCACGACCAGGACCGTGGGCACGATCACCATCAGGGCCAGCCAGATCCGGTCGGTCCCGGTCACCCGGACGCGGCTGCCGGGGCGGCGGCGGGTGACCGCCGCCTCGGCAGGAGCCGCCGGGATGGTTGGCAGGTCGCTCATCGGCGCCTCCCCTCCGGCCTCAGGAGGTGAAGATGGACTTCTTCTGGCTCTCCAGGCTCTTGGTCAGCCCGTCGATGTCGTCGGGGTTCTTGAGGAAGGTCTGGATGCCGGGGAGCATGACCGTGGAGGCGAAGTCGGGCCGGGTGTCGCGGTCCAGGAACTGGGCGATCGACTCGGCCGAGCCGATGAACTCCACCGCCTTCTTCTGGAGGGCGGTGTAGGAGGAGCTGTCGGCCTCGCTGCTGGCCCCGATGACCGTCGGGTCGGCCTTGAGGGCGATGTCCTCGGCCTTGGCCGTGCCCAGGTACTTGAGCAGCGCCTTGGACCCCTCCTCGTTCTTGGGCTTGGCGGCCATCATGAAGCCGTCGATCGGGGCCTCGATGGCGCCGGTGCCGATCGCCGGGTCGATCTCGGGGAAGGCGAAGAAGTCCAGGTCGTCCTGGTCCTTGCCCTTGGGGAACTGCTGGCCGACGAACATGCCCAGCAGGTACATCCCCGACTCCTTCTTGAGCAGGGACTGGGCCGCCTCCTGCCACTCGCGTCCCAGGGCGTCCTCCTGGTGGTAGGGCAGCAGCCCCTTCCAGGTGTCGAACACCTTCTTGACCTCGGGCGAGTCCCAGGCCTTCTTGCCGGCCATCAGGTCGACGTGGAACTGGTAGCCGTTGATCCGCAGGTTGAGCTGGTCGAAGGTGCCCATGGCGGGCCAGCCGTCCTTGTCGGCGAAGGCGATCGGGGTCAGCCCGTCCTTCTGCATCTGCTTGGACAGGGTGACCAGCTCGTCCAGGGTCTTGGGCGGCTCGTAGCCCCGCTCGGACCACAGCGACTTGCGGTAGAAGAGCGCCCACGGGTAGGTGGTCAGGGGCACGAAGTACTGCTTGCCGTCGTCGCCGGTGGAGGCCTGCTTGAGGGCGTCGTTCATGCCCCCCAGGCCGCCCCAGACGTCGCTGATGTCGCCGGCCAGGCCCTGGGAGGCGAAGAAGCGCATCCGGTAGCCGGCGAACCAGGTGAAGACGTCGTCGGGGTTGCCCTGGAGGTAGTTGTTGATGTTCTCCTGGAAGTTCTCGTGGTCGACGGTGTTGACCTTCACCGTCAGGCCCGAGGCGGCCAGCATGTCGGCATAGGCCTTCTTGGGCACGGCGTCGGACTGGTTGGAGCCGAAGGTCACCTCCTGACTGGTGCTGCCGCCGCCACCGCCGTCGTCCCCGCCCCCGCAGGCCGCGAGCAGGCTGGACAGCGACACGGCGGCGCCGGCGCCGAGGGTCCCCTTGAGGAAGCCGCGCCGGCTGATGCCGGTCGCCGCCACCGACGGGGGGAGAAGACGGGCCAGGTACTCGGACTCCGACCGGGGACGGGACATGGCGCCTCCTTGTGGGCGTTCGAACTAGCCGGCGAGCTCCACCTGGCAGCCGGCGGCGGCGATCTCGGTCAGCAACTCGGGGTCGGCGGAGGGGTCGGTGACGAGCAGGTTCACCTCCTCGATGTCGCACACCTTGGCCAGCTCGACCTGGCCGACCTTGGAGCCGTCGGCGACGATCACCCGGCGCCTGGCGGCCAGGAGCATGGCCCGCTTGACCTCCGCCTCGGGCAGGTTGACGTTGGTGATCCCGACCTCGGGGTCGACGCCGTTGCAGCCGACGAAGGCCACCGAGGCCCGCAGCCGCTCCAGCAGCACGGTGCCGAGCGGGTTGACCAGCGAATGCTGGAGGGGCCGGAGGGTGCCGCCGGTGACGACCACGCTGATGCGGGGGGCGGCCGGCTCCAGCTCGAGGGCGATGTTGAGGCCGTTGGTGAGCACGGTGACGTCGCGCAGGTCGGTCCGGAGGACCAGGGCCCTGGCGATGGCGGTGGTGGTCGTGCCAACGTCCAGGATCAGCGTGTCCCCGTCGGCGATCATGGCCGCCGCGTGCACCCCGATGCTGGACTTCTGGAGCGGCGCCTCCCACTGCGACGATTCGA
This sequence comes from Actinomycetota bacterium, assembly GCA_035550755.1. Taxonomy (GTDB): domain Bacteria; phylum Actinomycetota; class CALGFH01; order CALGFH01; family CALGFH01; genus CALGFH01. The sequence goes on from DASZON010000478.1 coordinate 9,713, forward strand.
ACGGCTGCTCCCCCGGCGGCAGCTCGGGCAGCTGCCATACCGGGCCTCCCAGGACCCGCTCCCCGGCCACACCCGAGGGCGGCACGGCCCCACCCCGGACCCGCCGGACCCGCGCCCTGGCCTCCAGCGCGGTCAGGTCGGCCCGGACCGTGACCGCCGACACCCCGAACCGTCCGGCCAGGTCGGTGACCCGCGCGAACCCTTCGTCGAGGATGATCCCGGCCATGCGGTCCTGGCGGACCTCGGCCAGGGGATGGCGGCGTTCGGCCATATGTGCCCTCCTATGGGCACATTGCGAACGGTTACGTGAGCTATGTCAAGTCTTCGCAGTCGTCAGGTTTCGTAACCCTCCGAAACCGGCGGGATGTTCTGGTTGCGACGGAACAGGTTGCCCGGGTCCCAGCGTCGCTTGACCTCGACCAGCCGCTCCCAGGTGGCGCCCGGATAGGCCTCGCGGACCCGGCCCGGGCCCTCGTCGGCGAGGAAGTTGACGTACACGCCGGGGTCGCCCTGGCGCAGGGCGGCGGCGAAGTCGTCGGCCCAGGCGTCGTGGACCGGCTTGTCCGCGGCCTGGTCGTAGACGGCCCCGACCCCGGCCATGACCCGCCGGTCGCGGTGGGCGAAGGCGGTCGCCTCGGGCGGGACCCGGGCCATGGCCCCGCCGAGCGCCCGCACCTGGGCCACGGCCATGGGGGCGGTCGCGGCCTGGAGCCGCTCGACGATGGTGGCCGCGGCGTCGGCGTCGACGGTGTCCATGAACAGCGACCGGGCCGACTCCTCGGTCACCTCCATGTCCTCGACCGGCTCGAACAGCCCGGCATAGGGCATCGGCTGGACCATGTCGGCCAGGGGCTCGGCCAGGGCCCGGAAGGGGGCCAGGGCCCGCTCCCCCGCGTCGGCGTCGCCGGCCCAGGCCATCAGGGCCATCACGACCAGCTTGCCGTGGGCCCCGGGGGGCAGGAACGGCATCGGCGGGCCGACCATGATGTTGGCGATGGCCGACAGCTCCTCGGGGGCGGCCGCGGCGGCGGCGGCGAACCCCTCGATGACCCCGGCGTCGGCCGGCAGCAGGAGCATGCCCCCGACGATCCCGGGCAGCTCGTGCAGCCGGTAGCGGAAGCGGGTGGCCACCCCGAAGTTGCCGCCGCCGCCCCGGATGGCCCAGAACAGGTCGGGATGGTGCTGGTCGTCGACCTGGAGGACGCGGCCGTCGGCGGTGACCAGCTCGGCCCCGAGCAGGTTGTCGATGGTCAGGCCATGCCTGCGGACCAGGAACCCGACCCCGCCGCCGAGGGTCAGCCCGCCGATCCCGACCGACCCGGTGTCGCCGAACCCGGTGGCCAGCCCGTCGGCGCCCACCACCCGGGTGTAGTCCCCGGCGCTGAGCCCGGTCTGGGCCCAGGCGGTGCCGTCCCGGCGGTCGACCTCCAGGGCGGTCATGGCCGACAGGTCGAGGACGATGCCACCGTCGCTGGCGCTGTGCCCGGCCAGGCTGTGCCCGCCGCTGCGGACGGCCAGCTCGAGGTCGTGCTCCCTGGCCAGGTCGACGACCTGGGCGACCTCGGCCGCGGACGCGGGCTGGACGACCGCCGCCGGCCGCCGGTCCCACTTGCCGTAGAAGACCTTGCGGGCCTGGTCGTAGCCGGGGTCGCCGGGGCCGATGACCCGGCCGTCGAGGCGGTCGCGGAGCGCTCGGATCGGGATGGACGTGGTCGAGGTGGAGGGCAAGAAGACTCCCTTCAGCGCTGGTGTCGCCGCAGCACCCTACCGGCCACCCCCGACACGCGGCCGCGGTGCGGAGGTACGATCTGCCTATACCCGGCCAATGCCGCGACCTGGAGGGGCTGCCATGGCGGAGGGCTGGCTCGATGCGGTGACCGACGCGACCATCTGGGGCCGGGTGACCGGCGAGGACGTTGACGGGCCGGTGCCCCTGCGGATCGAGGTGGACGGGCTGCTCTGGGGATACGCCCGGGCCGCCCATCGCGACCCCGATGGCGGGCCGTGGCGCCTGGCCGTGGCCCACCACCTGGCCGACGGCCAGGCGGTGAGCGTGTCCGCGCTGCTTCCCGGCCAGGAGCCGCTGCTGCTCGAGGGGTCGCCGCGCCGGGTGCCGGCGTCGGCGCCGCCCCGGGGCCGGCTGGAGGCGGTCACGGCGACCGACGTGGTCGGCTGGGCGGTGGACGACGACTACGACGGCCCGATGACGGTCGCCCTGTACGTGGACGGCGCCTTCTGGACCCGGGTCACCGCCGACCGGCCCAGGCCCGACCTGGAGGCCGACGGGGCGGAGAGCGGAGGGTTCTCGGCCCCCCACGCCCTGCGGCCCGGCCAGCAGGTCGAGGCGCTGGCCCTCGGGGTGCGGTCGGACGGCTCCCGCGACCGGAACGCGGTCGTCCTGGCCGGGTCGCCCGCGACCACCCCGGAGGGCTACCTGGCTCCCGGGGTGGTCCACCAGGCGATCACCGACCCGGCCGGGCCGTTCGCCATCCACCTGGTCAGCGTCACCCTGTCCGCCCCGTCGACCATCGACCTGGCCCTGGCCCTGGACGTGCTCCCCGGCCTGGAGACGACCTCCTCCATGGCCCGCCGGCGGGGGGCGACCGTGGCCATCAACGGCGACTACGCCGACCCCGACCACGCCGGCCGGCCGATCCACATCTTCGCCAAGGACGGGCGCCTGCTGCAGACGGCGATCCTGCTCGGCAACAACCACGCCGTGGACGACCGGGAGGTGACGGTGTTCATGGGCCGCCCCAACGTGCAGGTGGTCGCCGAGGCCCCCCGGACCGGCCTGGTCCTGGCCGTGGCCCAGGTCAACCGGGGAGCGCCCGCCGGCGACGAGGTGGCCCTGTTCACCCCGGAGGGCGTCACCCTGGAGCGGCCCCCGGCCGACGCCACCTCGGCGAGGCTGCGGGCCGCCGGCCCGGCGACGGTGCGGGCCGACGGCTGGGCCGAGACCGCCTACACCGTCGAGGAGGTCGGCCAGCTCGGCGGGCCCGTCCCGGCCGGCACGGTGGTGCTGTCGACCCCGCCCGCCGGGGCGGCGGCGGCCGACCTGGCCGCGCTGGCCGTGGGCGACCAGGTCACCGTGGCCTGGAGCGTCGCCACCTGGCCGGGGATCCTGGACACCAGCGGCGGCAACCCGACCCTGGTCCGCAACGGCCGGGTCCTGTCCGGCAACGTCGACGGGACCACCCCGTTCCACCGCCGCAACCCCCGGACCGGGGTCGGGGCGACCGCCGACGGGCGGCTGCTGCTGGTCACCGTGGACGGCCGCCAGCCCGGCCACAGCGTCGGCATGAGCCTGCGGGAGTTCGCCGAGCTGTTCGTCGGCCTGGGCGCCCGGTCGGCCATCAACCTCGACGGCGGCGGGTCGACCACCATGGTGCTGGACGGCACGGTGGTCAACCGCGTCTCCGACCCCCAGGAGCGGCGGGTGCCGACGGCCGTGCTGGTCCTGGCCGGCCCCACCCCCGCGGTCCCGCCGGCCCTGCCGCCCCCGGCCATCCTGGCCCCCGAGCCCGACCAGGCCGCCCAGGAGGCCGACCTGGCGGCGATCGCCGCCGACCCCGGCTCCACCGCCGGGCTGCTCGGCCGGACGCCTGAGGAGGGCTGAGCGGCCGCGGGGTCAGCCGAGGAACGCGAGCAGCTCGGCGGCCAGCCGCTCCGGGGCCTCCTCGGCCATGTGGTGGCCGGAGGGGAACGGGCGGCCGCGCAGGTCGGGGGCCCAGGGGCGCCAGACGGCGAGGACGTCACCGTAGAGGTCGGCCAGGTCGTCCCCGGTGGCCCACAGGACCAGGACCGGGCAGGCGACCCGGCGGCCGGCGCGGCGGTCCTCGTCGTCGTGGCGGCGGTCAAGGCCGAGGCCGGCCCGGTAGTCCTCCATGATCGCGTGGACCGTGGCCGGGTCGTGGATGGCGGCCTGGTAGTCGGCGTAGGCCTCGGCCCCCATCGGCTCGGGGCCGGTCTGGTACCAGCCGTCGGGGTCGGCGTTGATCACCCGCTCGGCCGGCTTGGCCGTCTGGCCGAAGAAGAACCAGTGCCACCAGGCGCCGGCGAAGCGGGCGTCGGCCCGGGCAAGGGCCTCGCCGATGGGCACGGCGTCGAGGATCGCCAGCGCGGTCACGGCCGCCGGGTGGTCGAGGGCGGTCCGCAGGGCGACATAGGCGCCGCGGTCGTGGCCGACCACGGCGAACCGCTCGTGGCCGAGAGCGGCCATCAGGGCCAGGCAGTCGGCGGCCATGGCCCGCTTGGCGTAGGGGGCGTGGTCGGGGGTGGTCGCCGGCTTGGACGACCGGCCGTAGCCGCGCAGGTCGGGGCAGACCACGGTGTGGCGGCTGGCCAGCAGGGGGGCGACCCGGTGCCAGGTGGCGTGGGTGCGCGGGTGGCCGTGGAGCAGCAGCACCGGCGGCCCGGCGCCGCCGTGGCGGACCCGCAGCACCGCATCGCCGACGTCGACCCGCTCCAGGGTGAACCCGTCGAACACCGGCCCTCAGCCCTGGCCGACGTCGCGGGCGTTGACCCGGAACTCGGCCGGGGTGGCGCCGTCCTGGCCGGCCAGGCCCCAGCTGACGATCCGGGTGGGGCGGATGCGCAGGAACGGCTCGGCGAAGTTCGGGAACCGCGGGTGGATGGCGCTCCCGCCGGTCTCGTGGACCTCGGCCCGGCCGCGGACCTCGAGCGCCCGGGCCCGGCGGGGGTCGGGCAGGACGTCGTCGAGCAGGAAGGTGACCCGCGGGTTGCGGCGGGCGTCGCGCCATTTCTTGGTGTTGCCGAAGTCGACCCCGCCGACGTCGATGGCGTCCTCGTCGGCGTTGAAGTTGTAGGTCAGCGGGACCACGTGGGGCTGGCCGTCGGGGCCGACGGTGGCCAGCCGAGCCATGCCCTGGCTGCGCAGGTACTCGATCTCGCTGTCGGTGAAGGCGCTCACGGCGGCTCCTCTCGGGTGACTGGCCGGAGCATACCGGCGGAGCCCGGGCGTTACCCTTGGCGGACCGATGCGTGTCTTCCTTGTCGACGGGACCTACGAGCTGTTCCGCCACTACTACGGGGTGCCGCCCCACACCACGGCCGACGGGGCCGAGGTGGCGGCCACCCGCGGGGTGCTGTGGTCGATGCTGCGGCTGCTCGAGCAGGGCGTGACCCACCTGGGGGTGGCCACCGACCACGTCATCGAGTCGTTCCGCAACACCCTGTGGCCGGCCTACAAGTCGTCGGCCGGGATGGACCCGCGGCTGCTGGGCCAGTTCGGGCTGGTCGAGGTGGCCCTGGAGGCCATGGGGCTGGTGGTCTGGCCGATGGTCGAGCTGGAGGCCGACGACGCCCTGGCCGGGGTGGCCGCGGCCGCCGCCGACGACCCGCGGGTCACCCAGGTGGTCATCTGCACCCCGGACAAGGACCTCGGCCAGTGCGTCCGCGGCACCCGGGTGGTGCAGCTCGACCGGCGCCGCATGGTCGTCTACGACGAGGACGGGGTGACGGCCAAGTTCGGGGTCGGACCGGCGTCCATCCCCGACTACCTGGCCCTGGTCGGCGACTCGGCCGACGGCTATCCGGGCCTGCCCGGCTGGGGGGCCAAGTCGGCCGCGGCCGTGCTCGCCCGCTGGGTGCACCTGGAGGAGATCCCCGACCGTCCCGGCGACTGGGCGGTGGCGCCGCGCAACCGCCCCGCCCTGGCCGCGACCCTGGCCGCCCGGCGTGACGAGGCGCTGCTGTTCAAGGACCTGGCCACCCTCCGGGCGGACCGCTCCCTGCTCCCGGACCTGGACACGCTGCGCTGGACCGGCCCGACCGAGGCGTTCGCCGAGGTCTGCCGGCGGATCGACGCCCGCGGCCTGGCCGCCTCGGCCGCCCGCCTGGCCGCCGGCCGCTGAGGCTCAGTCGCCGAGGAGGTGGCGGCGCAGCCAGTCGTTGACGAACACCTCGCGGGGATCGAGCCGTCCGGCCAGGCGGGTGAAGTCGCCGAGGCGCTCGTACAGGGGGGCGAGGTCGGCCGCCCCGGCCAGGAACAGCTTGCCCCAGTGGGGACGGGCCCCGAAGGGGGCGAGGGCGGCCTCGACCTCGGCCAGGACCGCCCGGACCGCCGGCCAGTCCTGGTGCCAGGTGAAGTGGACCGAGAGGGTGTCGCGGCCGTGCTGGGGACTCATCCACAGCCCGTCGGCGGCCACGGTCCGCAGCTCCGACACCTGGAGCACGGGCCGGATCGTCCCGGCCAGGCCCCGCAGCGCCTGGAGGGCGGCCACGGCGTGCTCCCGGGGCAGGTGGTACTCGGACTGGAGCTCCTCCCCGCTGGAGGGGGTGAAGCCCATCCGGAAGTGGGGCAGGCGGTCCGACCAGGGGCCGGGCACGCCCAGCTGGCGGGTGCAGTTGACCGGGTCGATGCCGAGGATCGGGTGGCGGTCCTGGGTGGCCGCCACCGCCCCGAACAGCTCCTGGCGGACCTCCTCGGGCGCTCGGCTGACCCGGCTCTTGACCCAGACCTGGGCGACGGTCTCCCCCCAGCGGGTGAACAGGCTGACGCTGTAGCCGGCCGAGGTGATCTCGTCGAGGTGGCCGAACAGCCGCTCCCAGGCCAGGCCCTCGAAGGTGCGCTGGCGGACCTGGTAGTCGGGCTCGACGTCCAGGGTGATGCGGGTGACCGCCCCGAGCGAGCCCAGCCCCACGACCAGGCCGTCGAAGTCGGGGTCGCCGCGGGCGGCCGTCAGCAGCTCGCCGGTGCCAGCGACCAGCTCCAGTCCGGCCACGGCGGTGGCCAGGTTGCCGTTGGCGTCGCCGGAGCCGTGGGTGGCGGTGGCCACGGCCCCGCCGACCGAGATGTGGGGCAGCGACGCCAGGTTGGCCAGGGCCAGCCCCTCGGCCCGGAGCCGGCCGGCCAGCTCCCCGTAGCGCATGGCCGCCGGGACCGTGACCGTGCCCGCGCCGCGGTCGACGGCCACCTCGGCGGCCACGCCGTCCAGGAGCAGCAGCACCCCGGCGTCGGCGATATCGTTGAAGGAGTGCCGCGACCCCAGCACCCGCAGCCGCGACGCCCCGGCGACCAGCTCCCGGAGCTGGTCCAGGGTGGACGGCCGGTGCAGCCGGGTGGCCCGGTAGGTGAGATTGGCGGCCCAGTTGGTCTCGCGCACGGCGTCACGCTAACCCAGCCGGTGTGGCCCGGCCAGCCGCGGCGGTTCGGAAGGGGTTGATTGACATGGCCCAGAGGATCGGTGCAGCGTGACGCCCATGCAGAGCAGGCCGCAGGCACCAGGGGCCGGCGCGCCCAGCGCCGACCAGTTCCGCCTGCTGGTCGACGCGGTCAAGGACTACGCCATCTTCCTGCTCGACCCCGAGGGCCACGTGGTGTCCTGGAACGCCGGCGCCGAGCGGATCAAGGGGTACCGCGCCGACGAGATCCTCGGCCAGCACTTCAGCCGGTTCTACGAGCCCGACGACGTCGCCGCCGGCCTCCCGGCCCGCATGCTGGCCCGGGCGGCCAAGGAGGGCCGCATCCAGAACCGGGGCTGGCGGGTCCGCAAGGACGGCGGCCGCTTCTACGCCCAGGTGACCCTGACCGCCCTGATCGACGGCCAGGGGCAGCTCACCGGCTACGCCAAGATCACCCAGGACGTGACCGCCGAGCTGGAGGCCGAGCGGGTCCGCCGCGAGCGCGAGTACCGGCTGGCCGAGGCCCAGGCCGTGGCCCAGCTGGGCAGCTTCGAGTGGGCCCTGGCCGCCGACCAGGTGACCGGCAGCCCGGAGCTGTACCGGATCCTCGGCCTCGACCCCGAGTCCCACTGGGGCACCCTGGAGGAGCTGCTGGCCCTGTTCCACCCCGACGACCGGGCCGAGGTCGCGGCCACCCTGCGCCTGGCGGCCGGCGAGGGGAGGTCGTTCCGGATCCAGGCCCGCGTTCTGCGGCCCAGCGGCGAGGAGCGGGTCCTGTCCAGCTGGGGCAATGTCACCCGCGACGA
>DASZON010000479.1:0-5196 GCA_035550755.1 Actinomycetota bacterium
GTCGCGCCATACGGAGATGGTGGACACTGCAACCATCCTGCTTGACTAGCCCATGCAGCCCGCGATGGCCAGGAAGGCTAGACCGAATGGTCCAACTTGCGTTTAGGCCTCGACGGCGGGCACCCGCTCCGGGGAGACTGCGCCCCGCAAGGGGGGGCACCAAGGGGGGGCCCGACCTCGCCGAGGCGATGGGCAGCGGATCGGTTCGCGACGCGGACACCGCAGCTCATCGCCCCGGTGATGTTCGGCCCCATTTCCTATGCTTGACGCGATGAGCGAGCCGGAGCTGGACTTCATCGCCGGGGCGACCGCGACCGAGATCGCCGACAGCGTCGAGCGCGCCGTCCGCCAGGCCCGCCTCGGCCCGGGCGACCGGCTGCCCCCCATCCGCCAGCTCGGCCTGCGCCTCGGGGTCAGCCCGACCACGGTCGCGGCCGCCTACGGGCGGCTGCGGGCCCGTGGCGTGGTCACGGCCAGGGGCCGCGGGGGGACCGCGGTCGCCGACCGGCCGCCCCTGCCCGTGGCCGGCCCGCCGGCCTTCCCGCCGGGGGTCCGTGACCTCACCCACGGAGGGCCCGACCCGGCGCTGCTGCCTCCGCTGGAGCCGGCCCTGGCCGGGGTCGACCGCCGCCACCACCTGTACGGCGAGGACCCGGTCCTGCCCGAGCTGGCCGCCCTGGCCACCGCCCAGCTCGAGGCCGACGGCGTCCCGGTGGCCGGGCTGGCCGTGGTCGGCGGGGCGCTGGACGGGGTCGAGCGCATCCTCCAGGCGCACCTGCGGCCCGGGGACCGGGTGGCCGTGGAGGACCCCGGGTTCCCGCCCGCCCTCGACCTGGTCCGGGCGCTCGGGCTGCGGCCCGAGCCGGTGCCGGTCGACGACGACGGCCCCCTGCCCGACGGGCTGGCGGCGGCCCTGGCCGCGGGGAGCCGCGCCTTCGTGACCACCCTGCGGGCCCAGAACCCGACCGGGGCCGTGGCCGGACCGGCCCGCCTCGGGGAGCTGCGCCATGTCCTCGACGGCCATCCCGAGGTGGTGGTGGTCGAGGACGACCACGCCGGGCCGGTGGCCGACGCCCCCGGGGTGACCCTGGCCGCCGCCGACCGTCCCGCCTGGGCCCATGTCCGCTCGGTGTCCAAGTGGCTCGGGCCCGACCTGCGCCTGGCGGTGCTCACCGGCGACCCCGGGACCGTGGCCCGGGTCCAGGGCCGCCAGCTGGCCGGCACCGGCTGGGTCAGCCACCTCCTCCAGGGCGTGGCCGTGGCCATGTGGTCGGCGCCCGCCGCGGCCGGCCTGCTGGAGCGGGGCCGGCGGACCTACCGCGAGCGGCGCGAGGCGCTGACCGGGGCGCTCGCCGCCCACGGCATCCAGGCTCACGGGCGCTCGGGCATGAACGTGTGGGTGCCGGTCACCGACGAGGGCACGGTGACCCGGCGACTGCTGGAGGCCGGCTGGGCCGTCCTCCCCGGCGGCCGGTTCCGGCTGCGCAGCCGGCCGGCGATCCGCGTTACCGTGTCAGCACTCGACGCCGCCGAGGCACCCCGGCTCGCCGGCGACATCGAGGCCGCGACGGCGCCCCGGCGCCGGACCCGGCTGGCCTGAGCAATCCCACCGACTACACAGCTGTCAGACCGACTGAGGGAATCCGGGGGTTAGGTGCCGCTTCCCGGGTAACACCTGGCTCTCGGACATTTGGTGTCGCCTGCCCGGCCACCAGCCCTTAGGATCGACCGACGACGCGGCGCTGGAGGACGCGATGACGCTACCGACGATCGACCAGGCCCGCTCCTGGCGGGGCCTGACCCTGGTGGCCACCGACGACGAGCCGGTGGGCAAGATCGAAGCCATCTACGTGGACAGGACGACCAGGCAACCGGAGTGGGCCCTGGTCCACACGGGCCTGTTCGGCAGCTCGCGCACGTTCGTGCCCCTGGCCGACGCCGCCCAGCGGGGCGACATCGTCCAGATCCCCCACGAGCCGTCGGTGGTCCGCGAGGCCCCGCGGCTGGAGGAGAACGCCGAGCTGTCCGAAGAGGACGAGGCCCGGCTCTACGCCCACTACGGCATCCAGTACACGACCGAGGCGTCCTCGAGCGGCCTGCCCGCCGGCGAGACCGCCCCGGCCCCCGCGCCGGCGGACGACGCCACCACCGAGCTGCCGCCCTCGTCCCGGCTCCAGGCGGACGCGCCGGCGGCGGCCGCGGCCGCCTCGGCAGCCACGCCGGCGGCGCCAACCCCGGCCGCCGGGACCGCCTGGTCCGGCTCGGCCACCGGCGCCGGCGCTGGCGGGACGGGCCGCGGCAGGGGCGGGAAGGCGACCGCCGGGGCCGGAGTGGCCGCCCTGGCCGCGACCGCGGCCGGCGTGGCCGTGCTGCGCCGCCGGCGCCGCAAGCCGCCGACCCTCGGCGAGCGGGTCGGCCAGGTCGGCCGGGACACCGCCGACGCCGTGGCCAAGGCGGCCGAGGAACTCCGCCGCCCGGCCACCGGCGGCGAGACCGCCCGCAAGGCGGCCAAGGGCGGCCGGCGAGCCCGGCGCAAGGCGGCCAAGGCCAGTCGCGAGGCAACCGAGAGCGCCCGCAAGGCCGCGCTGGCCGCGGCCGCGAGCGGGGTCGCGGCCGCCAAGGGCGGCAGCCGTGCGGCCCGCAAGGCCGCCGCCAGGGCCGCGGCAGGGGCCGCGGCCGGGGGCGCGGCCGCCGCCGAGGGCAGCCGCCGGGCCGCGCGCAAGGCGACGGCCAGCGCGGCCACGGCCGCCGGGGAAGGCCGGCGGGCGGCCAAGCGGGCCGGCAGCGAGGTCGCCCAGGTGGTCGCAGCCGTCGAGACGACCCCGGAGTCCAAGCTCAAGGCGCGGCGGCGGCGACAGGCCCGCAAGCGGGCCGCGGCAGCGGCCGCGGTGGCCGCACGGTCGGTGGCGTCGGCTCCGGCGTCGGCCGGCCGCCGGGTCAAGCAGGACGCCGGCAAGGCGGCAGGCAAGGTCACTCCCAAACGGCGACGGAGGTCGAAGATGAAGGTGATGGGCAAGCTCGGGTTGGCGGTCGGGGCCGCGGTCGGCTACGTCCTCGGGGCCAGGGCGGGCCGCGAGCGCTACGACCAGATCACCGCCAGCGTCAGCCAGCTGCTCGACAAGCCGCAGGTGAAGCGGGTCGTCGACAGCGTCCCAGGCGACCTCGGGGCGCGCGTCGAGCAGGTGGCCAACCGCGCCGCCGACAAGGTCGCCCAGGCCGGGGACAAGGTCGCGGCCAGCGGCGACGCGGGGTCGGGCACCAGCGGGGCCACCAGCGGCTCGACCACCACCACGACGACGCCGACCACAGCCACCACCACCACGACCGCCCCGGCGACCCCGACCACGAGCAGGACCACGACCACGGCGGCCGGGGCCGAGACCTCCGGCGCCACCACCGAGACCGGGACCACCGCCGCCAAGCGGTCGGCCAGCGAGCGCAAGCCCAAGAGCAGCTGAGGGGGCGGTTCGCCCCAGCCCGGAGCCGGCCGCCGCGCCGGCTCCGGGGCTATCCGGCCCCGTTCCGCTGGCGGTCCTCCAGGACCCGCTCGTAGACGCGCTCGTAGCCGGTCACCATGGCCTCGTCCGAGAACCGCTCCTGCACCCGGGCGCGCATCGCCCGCGGGTCGAGGTCGCCGACCCGGTCGAAGGCGGCGGCCATCTCCTCCACCGACTCGACGATGAAGCCGGTCCGGCCGTCGTCCACCACCTCGGGCACCGACCCGTTGCGCCAGGCCACCACCGGGGTCCCGCAGGCCATGGCCTCGGTCATCACCAGGCCGAAGGGCTCGGCCCACTGGATCGGGAAGGCGAGGGCGGCCGCCCGGGCGAGCAGGTCCGCCTTCTGCTCGTGCGGGCACTCGCCGTGGAGCTCGACGTCGTCGCCGAGGATCGGCTCGACATGCTCGGCCCAGTACCTGCGCTCGCGCTCGTTCTTGGTGGTGGCGCACATCACCAGCCGCCGACCGGCCCGCCTGGCCGCCTCGATGGCCAGGTGCGGCGCCTTCTCCTCGTCGGCCCGGCCAAGGAAGAACACGTAGTCGTCCTTGTCCTCACGGAACCGGTAGCGGCCCATGGGGATGCCGTTGTAGACCACCCCGCCCCAGCGCAGGTTCCCGGGCGCCATCGAGCGCTGGCTCTCGGAGATGGCCACGAACCAGTGCTGGCGGGCGACCCGGCTGTAGAGCATGGACGCCTGCTGGGTGAACGGCCCGTGCAGGGTGTGGATGGTCGGGCAGTTGCTGAGGGCGCCGACGCTGACCCCGACCGGGCCGGTGTGGTCGTGCAGGACGTCGAACTCGTCGCCGTGCTCGTACACCGAGACGACGTGGCTGGCCTCGTACCAGGGGTCGCCGATGGCGTCGGGCGGCGGCGCCTCCTCGAGGGGTGAGACCAGCCGGGCCTTGGTGTCCGAGCCGGGGGCGGCGAACAGGGTGACCTGGTGGCCGCGGTCGCTCAGCCCGTCGGCGAGCAGAGCCACCACCCACTCGATGCCGCCGTAGCCGCTGGGGGGGATGGGGTACCAGGGCGGGGCGATGAGGGCGATGCGCACGGCGCCTCCTCGAGTCTGCGGCCGTGAAGGTGCGGAGGGCACCCGATCGCGGACTTCCACGACAGTTCGGGCACCAAACGACCGGCGCAACGCACTGAGGCCCGCCGGCGCGGGCTGGGTCGGCGGCGTGCCGCTAGGCCGAGCGAGTGCCGGGGTTCTGGCCCTCTTCGTTCACCGGCCGCTCGGACAGGCTGTCGACCAGGGCCCGGATCTCGCTGTCCGGGTAGCGGCGGTGCCCGCCAAGGGTGCGGACGAAGGGCAGCTTGCCCTCCTTGGCCCACCGGGACACGGTCTTGGGCGAGACCTGGAGCAGGGCCGCGGCCTGGGACGCGGTCAGGTGCTTGGGCTCACTCGGTTTGGGTTGGCGCATTGGACTCCCTCATACGGTCATGGTCCGGACCGGACCAGCTGTCGCTCATGGTGTGTCGAGCCGGCAGCGGCGAAGCTCCTGCGCATCCGGTAGTTCTGTACTCAAGATGCTCGGCTGGAGCCTGCTGGACCTTGATGACCACCACTAGCCCCTCCCTCCGGTTTGCCGCCGCGTACCTTCTGGGCTTCGCGACGACTTAGGGGCTATTGCGTTCCCAAGGGCACCATAAGTTACCAAGGGGAGTTCAGCAACCCATGTGGTACGAGGTATGCTCG
>DASZON010000480.1:0-12485 GCA_035550755.1 Actinomycetota bacterium
CGGTGGACCCGCCCGAAGCGGACGGCAAGGCAGGCACGGGGCTTGGCCCCTTCGAGGGAGTCGTGGAGCGGGCATCCCGGGTCCACCGCCGTCGCCGGCTCCAGCCGGTCGGCGCTGTTGTTGCGGTTGAGCACCGTCACCCTGCTCCCCTCGAGCGTCCGTTCCAGGTGGCGCTTGAGCAGCTCGTGGGCCTCGGTCTCGGCCTCACTGAGCTGCATGGCGTCCGCGAACTCGGCCTGGGCCTCCTCATAGGCCCGCTGCCGCTCACGCCGCCCGACCATCAGGTCCAGGGCGCGCCCGAGGTCGGCAACCTCGTCGCCGCCGCGCGGGCCGAGCCGCTCGCCCAGCTGACCCTCGGCCACCCGGCCGGCGAAGCTCGAGTAGGAGCGCAGTCGCGGCACCAGGTTGCGGATCAGGGCAAGGGCGATGAGCAGGCAGACCAGCACCGCGGCGCCGCTGAGCAGCACGATCCGCAGGCTGGCCCCGTCGTAGGTCGCCTGGGCGCGGGTCTGGGACTCCCGCGCCTCCTCGGCCTCGATGGTCGCCATCTCGGCGGCCAGCTCGGTGGCCGGCTCGAGGATCGCCGCCACCCGGGCCGCCGTCACCCGCCGGGGCGCCGCCGCGTCAAGGTCCAGCGCGCCCGACTGCGACAGGCGCTCGAACCGCGCCCAGGCCCCGGCCAGCTCCTCGACCCTGGCCAGCTCCTCGGGCGGGTCACCGGCGTGGACCTGGCGCAGCTCCACCAGCCCCCGTTCGATGGCCGGCCCCGTCTCCTCCTTGAGCTCCTCCTCGAGCGCGGACCGCTGCTCGCCGTCAGGGAGGATGAGCAGCCGGAAGGCGGTCTCCTCGGCCTCGTAGAAGCCGCTCCACAGCGCCGAGGTGGCCTCGGTGGTGCGGACGTTGTCGTTGTAGAGCGCCTGGGCCCGGCGGTTGACGTTGCCGAGGCTGGTGACGCCCACGGCCCCTACGGCCACCGTCGTCAGCAGCAAGGCGGCGAGGGCCAAGGTCAGCTTGTGGCCGATTCGCATCCGCACGGGCATGGTCTGGGGTCCTTCTCCGGCCAGTGGTCGGTCCCCTTCTCATCGGCCGGTCAACGGTTCAGCCGAAGTCGCGACCACCAGCGCGTCCACCGCCAGGCAGCCGTCGGGCCCGGCGACCAGGGGATTGACGTCCAGGGCGGCCAGCCGGTGGCCAAGATCGACGGCCAGGACCGACAGGCGGGAGATGGCGTCGGCGACCGCGTCCAGGTCGACCGGAGGGGCGCCGCGGGCGCCGTCGAGCAGCGGGCGGACGGCGAGCCGGTCGAGGAGGGCCAGGGCATGGCCGCGGTCCACCGGGGGCAGGGCGAACCGCCGGTCCGCCAGCACCTCGACCAGCACCCCACCGGCGGCCACCATCACCAGCGGCCCGAACTGCCGGTCGGCCACCACCCCGAGGGCCAGCTCCACCCCGGGCCCGGCCATGGCCGCCACCACCACCCGCGGCCCGAGCCGCCCGGCCAGCTCGGCGTAGGCGGCGGCCAGCCGGTCGGGCCCGTCGAGCCCCAGCCGGACCCCGCCAACGTCCGACTTGTGGGCGACCCCGGGCGCGGCCGTCTTCAGCGCCACCGGCCACCCGACCCGCCCGGCGGCCGCCAGCACCCCCTCGAGGTCGGTCGCCACCTCCGCCGCCACCACCGGGATCCCCCATGCCCCCAGCATGGCCAGCCCCTCGGCCTCGTCGAACGGCCGCCCCTGGCCCAGCCGGGCCCGCCACCGCTCCCGGTCCGACCCGACCCCCTGGTCCGGGGCCGCCCCCGCCCCCACCGCCGCGCCCGGCCGGGCGAGGACGTCGCGGTAGGCGAACAGGTGCCGGAACGCCGCCAGCCCGGTGGCCGTCCCCTCCAGGACCGGGACCCCGGCGGCCCGCAGGGTGGCCGCCTCCTCGGCGTCGACCGCCGAGGACAGGTTGGCCAGCACCGCCACCGGCTTGGTGGTGCTGGCCAGGGCGGTCACGGCCAGGCCGGTGTAGCTGGTCTCCGGGGTCGGCTCGGTGGTCAGGTCCAGGTTCAGGGCCAGGGCGCCGGTTGCCGGGTCCTGGAGCAGGGCGGTGATGCAGGCGGCGAAGATCTCGTCGGCGTCGTTGCCGGTGCCCCAGGCGTCCAGGGGGTTGGTGGGGGGCAGGCCGGGCTCGAGGACGGCGGCCAGCCGCTCCCGGGTCGCCTCCGAGATGGTGGCGAACCCCACCCCGGCCCGCTCGGCAACGTCCAGCAGGTGGGCGCGCTCACCGCCGGAGTCGTGGATGGCGGCCAGCCCCCCCGGGGCGGCGCGGCGGCCGCCGAGCAGCTCGCAGGTGTCGGCGAGCTCGTCCAGGGTGGCGACCTGGGCGACCCCGTAGGCGTCGAACAGCGCCTGGTAGGCGCCCTCCTCGCCGGCCAGGGCGCCGGAGTGGGCGGCGACCATGGCCCGGGCGGCGGGGGCGCGGCCGACCTTGAGGGCGACCACCGGGATGGCCATGGTGGCCGCCTTGGCCAGGGCGGCGCGGAACGCCGCGGGCTCCCGGACCGTCTCCAGGAACAGGGCCACCACCCGGGTCCCCGGCAGCTCCAGGGCGTGGTCGAGGTAGGCGGCGGTGCTGGTCACGAGCTCGTTGCCGGCCGAGACGACCAGGTTGAAGCGGAGATCGCGGCGGTTGTGGAGCAGGGCCGAGAACACCGACCCCGAGTGGCTGACCACCGCCACCGGACCCGGCTCGAGGTCCGGCGGCTCCGGGTAGCCGCACACCCTCAAGCTCTGCTCGAGGTTGAAGTAGCCCATGCCGTTGCCGCCGCACACCGCCATCCCGGCCTCGCGGGCGATCACGGCCAGCCGCTCGGCCAGCGGCGGGGTCCCGGGCGGGGTCGGCTGGTCGTCGACGCAGCTGGCGAAGACCACCGCCGCCGGGATGCCGGCGACGGCGGCCGCCCGCAGCTGGCCCTCCAGGGCGGCGTTGGGCACGGCCAGCACGGCGAGGTCGACCGGCTCGGGCAGGTCGGCCAGGGCCGGCAGGCAGGGACGGCCGGCCACCTCCCGGTAGCGGGGGTTGACCAGGTGGACCGCGCCCCGGTAGCCGCCCGCGAGCAGCTGGGCGACCAGGGTGTCGCCGAAGGAGCCGGGCCGGGCGCTGGCCCCGACCACGGCCAGCGACCTGGGCTCGAGCAGGGCCGCCAGCGGGGCTCGGCCGCCGGCGGGCGCGGAGGCCGGGGCGAGCGGGCCCCGACGGCTCACCGGCGGCGGCGTTTGGTCCGCCTGCGGTCGGCCTGGATGGCGCGGAACGCCTGCCAGCCGGGGATGCCGCACACCCCGCCGCCGCCGTGGGTGGCCGAGCTGGCCTGGTAGAGGCCGGCGATCGGGCTGCGGTAGTCGGCAAACCCGGGGGCCGGGCGCATGTGGAACAGCTGCTCGACCGACAGCTCGCCGTGGAAGATGTTGCCCCCGACCAGGCCCCACTCCCGCTCCATCTGCCAGGGGCCGACGACGTCGCGGTGCAGGATGGCGCCCTTGAGGTTGGGGGCGAGCTCGGCGTAGCAGTCGACCATCCGGTCGGCGTAGGCCTCCAGCTCCTCGCGGTGCGGCTCCTCGGACCACTCGTGGGGGACCCACTGGGTGAACAGGGACATGACATGGATGCCCTCGGGGGCCAGGGTCTTGTCGAACACCGTGGGGATGCAGCCGTCCGAGAACGGCCGGGCGGCCGCCCGGCCCTGCTTGGCGTCCTGGAAGGCCTGCTCGATGTAGCCGACCGAAAGGGCCATGGCGATCGCCCCGGTGTGGTGCTCGCCGACCTCGGTGCCGGGGTCGGCGGTGAAGTCGGGCAGCTCGCCGAGGGCGAGGTTGATCTTGACCACGCCGCTGCGCGACCGCCAGCGCTCGATGTCGGTGACGAAGTCGGCTGGCAGCTCGGCCCGGTCGACCTGCTCGAGGAAGGTGATCCTGGGATGGACGGCGGTGACCACCACCGGGGCGTGCAGCTCCTCGCCGCCCGCCAGCGCGACCCCGGTGGCCCGGCCGTCCGAGACCAGCACCCGCTCGACCCGGGCGCCGGTGCGGACGCTGGCCCCGTTGGCCAGGGCCGAGCGGTGGATGGCGTCGGCGACCGCGCCCATGCCGCCCTCGGGGAACCCCCAGCTGCCCAGGTGGCCGTCGCCGACGTCGCCGATCGAGTGGTGGGCCATCACGTAGGCGGTCCCCGGCGACTCGGGGCCGGCCCAGGTGCCGATCACCCCGTTGATGGCCAGGCTGGCCTTGACCTCCTCGGACTCGAACCAGTCGTCCAGCAGGTCGCTGACGCTCATGGTCATCAGCCGGGTCACGTCGCCGACGGTACGCACGTCCAGGCCCCGGTAGCGCCAGGCCAGCCGCAGCAGGTCGGCCAGGTCCGCCGGCCGCCGGGAGCCGATCTTGGGCGGGGTCCGGGTGAGCAGGGGGCCGAGCACCGCGGCCAGCCCCTCCAGCCACGCGTCCCAACGGGGCATGGCCTCGGCGTCCTTCTTGGAGAACCGGGTGAGCTGCTCGTGGTTGCGGCGGGCGTCGTCGTCGTACAGGGTCAGGGACCGGCCGTCCGGCCACGCCTGGTAGCCGGGGCCCATGGGGAACAGCTTGTAGCCGTGTCGCTCCAGCTCCAGGTCGTCGATGATCCGCGGCGGCATCAGGCTCATCACGTACGACAGCCGGGTCACCTTGATCTCGGGCGCCTCCGGCCAGGGGGCGTCGGTGGCCGCCGCCCCGCCGACCTTGTCCCTGGCCTCGAGCACGACGGCGCGGGCCCCGGCCCGGGCGAGGTAGGCGCCGGCCACCAGCCCGTTGTGGCCGCCACCGATGACGATCGCGTCCCAGGCCGACGGCATTGGCGCCTCCTATCTTTAACTGAACGTTCAGTCTAAGATGTGGGTAGGCACGGGACAAGCCCGGCAGGCCATACTGCACCTCGACGCCGAACCTCCCTGGGAGCAGGCATGAGCCCACGACGCAAGCTTTCCGACGCGCGGCGCCGGCAGATCCTCAAGGCGGCCGTCCAGGTGATCGCCTCCAAGGGCCTCTGCGACACCGGCATCAAGGACGTGGCCGACCAGGCCGGCACCAGCCCGGCCCTGGTCATCTACTACTTCGGCACCAAGGACGCGCTGCTGGCCGAGGCCCTGGCCTTCGCCGACGAGCGCTTCTACGCCCAGACGGCCGAGGCGGTGGCCGGGATGGCCAGCGCCCGCGACCGGCTGGTCGAGCTGGTGCGCTGCTCGTGCTCGCTCGGGGAGGCCGACGACGACTTCGACGAGTGGGTGCTGTGGCTGGACCTGTGGGCCAGGGCCGCCCACAAGCCGGACGTGGCCAGGGACCGCCAGACCATGGACCGGCGCTGGCGGACCACCATCGGCGAGATCGTCCGCCAGGGCCAGGCGGCGGGCGAGTTCGCGCCCGTCGACGCCGCCGCCTTCGCCCTGCGGCTGGCCGCCCTGATCGACGGCCTGGCCGTCCTGGTCGTGCTCAAGGACCCCGACGTGACCCGCGAGCGCATGTTCGACCTGTGCATGGAGACCTGCGCCAGCGAGCTCGGCTTCTCCTGGACCACCGGGGACCGGGCCGCCCTCACCGCCCCCCGGCGGGCCGCCGCCTCAGGCTGACTCGCGCAGGACCCGGAGGGCGTCGGGGGGCAGGTGCACGGCGATGGCCGTGCCCTGGGTCCAGGACATGGGCTCGCCCTGGTTCTGGACGAGGGCCTGGAGGGGCTCGCCGGTGGCCAGGCGGACGACCAGCTGGGTCGCCGGGCCCTGGTAGACGAGGCGTTCGACCATGCCGGGGAGGCGGTTGGGGCCGGTGGTGCCGTAGGGCTCAAGGCGCACCCGCTCGGGGCGGATGACCACCCGGACCTCCCCGGTGGCGGCGGTGTCGCCGCCGGACGCCTCCAGGTCGAACTCGCCGAGGCGCAGCCGGCAGCGGCCGCCGCCGTCGCCGCCGGCCGTGGCCGAGAACAGGTTGGCCACGCCCAGGAACCCGGCCACATACGTGGTGGCCGGCTCCTCGTACAGCTCGCTGGGGGAGCCGACCTGCTCGATGCGGCCGCCGGACATCACCGCCAGGCGGTCCGACATGGTCAGGGCCTCCTCCTGGTCGTGGGTCACGTACACGAAGGTGATCCCGATCGTCTCCTGGAGGGCCTTGAGCTCCACCTGGAGCGCCTTGCGGAGCTTGGCGTCCAGGGCCCCGAGGGGCTCGTCCAGCAGCAGCACCGACGGGTTGAGGACCAGCGCCCTGGCCAGCGCGACCCGCTGCTGCTGGCCGCCCGACAGCTGGGCCGGGCGCCGTTTCTCCAGCCCCTGGAGCTGGACCAGGGCCAGGGCCTCGCCGACCCGGCGCCGGGCCTCGGCCCGGGGCACGTCCTGGAAGCGCAGGCCGAAGGCGACGTTGTCGGCCACGCTCAGGAACGGGAACAGGGCGTAGCTCTGGAAGACGGTGTTGACCTTGCGCTTGTGGGGCGGGGTGCGGGCCATGTCGACCCCGTCGAGCAGGATGGCGCCCTCGGTCGGCTGCTCGAACCCGGCGACCAGCCGCAGGGTGGTCGTCTTGCCGCAGCCCGAGGGGCCGAGGAGGGCGAAGAACTCGCCCCCGGGCACCTCCAGGTCGATGCCGTCCACGGCGGTGACATCCTCGAACCGCTTGACCAGCCCGACCAGCCGGACCTCGCCTCCACCCATGCGGCGACCCCTTTCAGCCACCTTCCGCCGGGGGCATCGTAACCGGCCGCCGTCAGCTGGGTCCCGGGCCGGCCGGCACGGTCAGCACCAGGGCCGCGAACAGGGTCACGGCCGCCAGCACGGCTCCCCAGCCGCACCGCCTGCGATCCTCGGTCATTGCTCGCCTCCTCGCCAGTGGTTCCTTGCTCCGATGCATCGACCCGGCCGCGCGGCCGCCCCATCGGCACAGCCGCGCAGGCGGCCTACGTACTGGTACCGATGTGCGGGTCAGGCGGTGACGGCGTCGGCGAAGGCGGCGAAGTTGGCCAGGAACCGGTCGACGTCCTCGTCGGTGTGCTGGGCCGAGAGCAGCCACTGCTCGGCCTTGCCCCAGGGGGGCAGGAACACCCCGCCGTTGTGCTGGTACAGCCAGTGGCAGTGGCTCCAGCGGTCGTCGATGGCGAGGAAGTCGCGGTAGTTGCGGACCGGGGTGGGGGAGAAGGTGACGCAGCCCTTGGCCCCGACCGCGACCACGTGGGCGGGCAGGCCGGTGCGGGCCAGGGTCTGCTCGACCCCCTCGACCATGCGCTGCTGGAGCCGGCCGACGCGGCGGTAGGCGTCCGGGGTGAGGACCTCGGTCAGGGCGGCCGCGGCCGCGGCCATGGCCAGCGGGTTGCCGTTGAAGGTGCCGACCTGGTCGTAGTGGCCGCTGGTGATGTGGTCCATGACCGCCTGGGTGCCGCCGATGGCGGCGGTGGACAGCCCGCCGCCGATCGCCTTGGCCAGGCAGATGATGTCGGGGGTGACCCCGTAGCGCTGGGTGGCCCCCCCGGGGGCGGCGGTCAGGCCGGTCTTGACCTCGTCGAAGGCGAGCAGGGCGCCGTGGCGCCGGACGAGCTCGGCCAGGCCCTCCAGGTAGCCGGGGTCCGGCGGGATGATGCCGGCGTTCATCATCACCGGCTCCAGCAGCATGCCGGCGATCTGGCCGGGGTGCTCGGCGAACACCCGCTCGGTGACCTCGAGGTCGTTGTAAGGGACGACCAGGGTGAGGGCGACAATCTCGGCCGGGATGCCGGTGGAGGCGACCGCGCTGGCCGGCCCGTGGGCCGGGCCGATCTCCTCAAGGGGCTGGTACACCGACACCTGCACCGAGTCGTGGTGGCCGTGGTAGCAGCCCTCGACCTTGACGATCAGGGAGCGGCCGGTGATCGCCCGCATCAGGTGGACCGCGTCCATGGTGGCCTCGGTGCCGGAGTTGGCGAAGCGCCACAGGGGCAGGCCGAAGCGACCCTGGAGCGCCTCGGCGACCACGATCGCCTCCTCGGTCGGCTGGGCGAAGTGGGTGCCCCGGGCGACCCGTTCGGCCACCGCCTTGACCACCGCCGGATGGGCGTGCCCGACGGCCATGACCCCGTAGCCGCCGTGGAGGTCGACGTACTCGCTGCCGTCGGCGTCCCAGACCCGGGAGCCGGCCCCGTGGCTGATCCACACGGCCTGGGGCTGGGAGATCTGCCAGCTCGAGGTGACCCCGCCGGCCAGGGACCGGCCGGCCCGCTCCAGCAGCTCCCGGGAGCGGGGCTGGCGCTCCAGGAACCGCTCCTCCTGGGCGGCGATCAGCTCGTCGAGGCGTGTCCCTGCGGTCACCGACGCGGTCATGTCGCTCCTATCCGGTCAGCCGGCCGACGCCCCGCTTGGCGAGCTGGTCGGCGATGATCGCCCGCTGGATCTCCGAGGTGCCCTCCCAGATCCTGTCCACCCGCAGCTCCCGGTAGAAGCGCTCAGCGACGTTCTCCCGCATGTAGCCGCGGCCCCCGAAGACCTGCACGGCCCGGTCGGCGACCCGCCCGGCCATCTCCGAGGCGTACAGCTTGGCCATCGAGCACTGGGCGTGCTGGACCTTGACGTCGAGGTCGGCGTCCAGGCCGTGGGCGGTCTGGTAGGTCATCAGCCGGGCCGCCCACAGCTCGGTCAGCGAGTCGGCCAGCATGAACTGGACGCCCTGGTAGTCGAAGATCGGCCGGCCGTAGGCCTGGCGCTCGGTGGCGAACCGGGTCGCCTCCTCGATCAGCCGCTCGGCCGCGCCGAGACAGCGGGCGGCGATCATCAGGCGCTCGTACCGGAACCACTCGTAGGCGAAGCGCATGCCGTCGCCCTCGGCCCCGATCAGCTGGCCCTCGTCGGCGCGGGCGTCCTCGAAGGCGACCACCGGGTGGTGGTAGGGGTAGGTGTGGGCGTAGGCGGGGGTGCGGACCACCCGGATCCCGGGGGTGTCGAGGTCGAGCACGAACATGGCGTGGGCGCCGGCGTTGGGCCCGCCGGCCAGCTTGCCCTGGAAGAACACGTGGTCGGCGTGGTTGAAGGAGGTCACGTGCCACTTGACCCCGTTCAGCAGGTAGCCGTGGCCGTCGCGGGTGGCCGTGGCCTGGATGGCGTCGACGTCGGAGCCGGCGCCCTCCTCGGTGATGGCGTAGCACTCGCGGCGCTCGCCGCGGATGGTCGGGACCACCCAGCGGTCCAGCTGCTCGGGGGTGGCCACCTTGGGCAGCCAGGAGGCGGGGGTGTGGACCACCCAGCCGAGGGCGTTGGTGACCCGGCCGATCTGCTCCTGGACCAGCACCTGCTGGAAGGCGCTGAAGCCGCCCCCGCCGAGCTCCTTGGGCATGTTGATGGCCTCGAAGCCGAGCTCGGCGACCCGGCGCCGGTGGGTGGCGAGCAGCCCCTCGGGGAGCTCGCCGCCGGCGAGCTCGACGGCCGCCTCGTGGGGCTGGAGCTCGTCGGCCAGGGCCCTGGCGGACGCCTGGATCTCCCGGTCCGCCTCCGACATCGGATAGCTTTGTCCCACGAAACCGGACCCCCGGGGGCGTAACGCCGAACATTGACTGAACGTTCAGTTTATTGTAGTTTTCGGCCCAACTGCAAGGTAGGAGGCAGCCATGGCGATCAGCCGCCGAGCCTTCCTCTCCCGCACCGCCGCCACGGCCCTGGCCGTGTCCGGCGGCGTGCTGCTGTCAGCCTGCGGGGAGCGTGATGCCGGCGGGGCCGCCCCCGGCGCCGGCGGGCCCCAGCTGGCCAGCCCGGACAATCCCGTGACCTGGCCGGTCCCGGCCGACGCGGGCCGCATCGCCGACGGCATGACCCCCGAGCAGGGCGCCACCCTGCGGGTCTACAACTGGACCGAGTACATCTACAAGAAGGTCGTCCAGGACTTCGAGAAGAAGTACAAGAAGTACGACGTCAAGGTCCAGGTCTCGACCTACGGGAACATGGACGAGGCGGTGGCCAAGCTCCGTGGCGGCCAGGTCGCCTTCGACGTGCTCTTCCCGACCTACGACTACCTCGGCAAGCTGGTCCAGGGGAACTTCCTGCGGCCCCTGAACCACTCCTACATCCCCAACATCGAGCAGGTCTGGCCGGCCTTCCAGAACCCCTGGTACGACCAGGGCTGGAACTACTCGGTGCCCTACACCATCTACACCACCGGGATTGCCTGGCGGGTCGACAAGGTCAAGGACGACATCGCCGCGCTGGCCAACCCCTATGAGGCCCTGTGGGACGAGCAGTACCGCGGCAAGGTCGGGATTCTCGACGACTACCGCGAGGCCATCGGCATGACCCTGCTCAAGAACGGCATCACCGACCTCAACACCGGCGACCAGAACCACCTCAACCTGGCCCGGGACCAGCTGGTGGCCCTGGCCAAGGCGGTCCGGCCGCGGGTCAACACCAACGACTACATCGACCTTCCCGAGGCCAAGACCTGGATCACCCAGGCGTGGTCGGGGGACATGGTCAACGCCCAGTACTACATGCCCAAGGGCCAGAGCGCCGACGTGATGCGCTACTGGTTCCCGGACGACGGCAAGGGGCCGGTCAACAGCGACCTGCTCGTGCTGCTGCGCACGGGCAAGAACCCGGTCCTTGGGCACCTGTTCATGGACCACCTGCTCGACTACGACGTGGCGGTCGAGAACATGAGCTGGAACGGCTACCAGCCGCCCCAGAACAAGCTCAACCCGACCGAGCTGGTCAGCCAGGAGCTGCTGCCCAAGAACCTCCAGACCGCGACCGTACTGCCCGCCTACTTCGATTCCGGCTACCGCTACCTGGAGCTGCCCGGCGAGGTCGATGACCGCTGGCACGCGGTCTGGCAGGAGTTCAAGGCCGGGGCCTGAGCCGGGTGGCCATCAAGGAGCGGGCGGCCGCCGAGGAGCGGGTGGCGACCAGGGAGGCGGGCCGCAGGGGCAGGGCCTGGCTGCCGCGCTGGTTCTGGCCGTCGTTCGCCGCCCCCGGCATGGTCTGGCTGGTGGTCCTGTTCCTGTTGCCGTTCTACGTCGTCCTGGCGATCGCCTTCGGGGCCATCGACCCGCTGTTCCGGACCCCGGTGCCGGTGTGGAACCCGGTCCAGTGGAACCCGTTCCAGTTCCAGCTGCTGTTCGACCGGATCTTCGGGCCGGGCGGGTTCCTGGGGCCGGCGTTCGTGCGCACCTTCGTGTACGTGGCCGCGGCCAGCGCCCTGTGCCTGGTGGTCGCCTACCCGGTCGCCTACTACGTGACCCGCTACGCCGGCCGCCGCAAGGGGCTGCTGCTGGTCGCCCTGCTGGCCCCGTTCTGGGTCAGCTACATGATGCGCATGCTCGCCTGGGTGAACCTGCTGGAGAGCGACGGCATGATCAACCGGCTGCTGGTCGGGGTGGGGCTGCTGGACCAGCCGTTCCCGTGGCTGGCCGGCCAGCCGGTGACCGTCACCCTCGGGCTCGTCTACGGCTACATCCCGTACATGGTGCTGGCCCTGTACGCCGGGCTGGACCGGGTCGACCAGCGGCTGCTGGAGGCGGCCCGCGACCTCGGAGCCAGCCGTCGGCGGACGTTCCTGCTGGTCACCCTGCCCCTGTCGCGCCAGGCGATCCTGGCCGGGCTGGTGATCACCGCCCTGCCCATGTTCGGGGACTACTTCACCAACGACCTGCTGTCGGCGTCGCCGCGGACCTCGATGGTCGGCAACCTGGTCAACGACGCCATCGCCAGCCCCGGCCAGGGCGGCCAGGCGGCCGCCCTCGTGATCATCATGATCCTGCTGCTGGCCGTGCCCATGCTCGGCTACATCCGATCCACCGGCCAGGCCGCCCGGGACGCGGGGCGGTAAGCCCATGCGACGCTGGCTGACCGACCCGTGGCGCAAGCCGCGGCTGCTGGAGACCCTGGTCTGGGGGTACCTGGCGTGGTCGGTGCTGCCGGTGGCGATCGCCGTCTGGTTCTCCTTCAACGCCGGCCGCTCCCGCTCCAGCTGGCAGGGGTTCTCGCTGCGCTGGTACTGGCAGGACCCGGTGCTGTCGGTGTGGCACGACCCCGAGCTCCAGGACGCCCTGCTGCACAGCCTGCGCCTGGCCGTGCTCACCACCCTGGTGGCGGTGCCGCTCGGGGTCGCCTTCGCCATCGGCCTGGACCGCTGGCACGGGCGGCTGGCGGCCGGGTTCAACTTCCAGATGCTGCTGTCGTTCGTGCTCCCCGAGATCCTGCTCGCCGTGGCCCTGCTGTTCCTGTTCACCAACCTGCTCAAGGCGGTCCAGCTCGGCACCTCCGCCCAGCTGCTCGGGCTGGTCACCTTCCAGCTGTCGTACCCGGTGATCATCTGCCGGGCCCGGCTGCTGTCGATCGGCCGCGAGTACGAGGAGGCGGCCATGGACCTGGGCGCCTCCCCGGTCCGGGCCCTGCGCCACGTGCTGCTGCCGCTGCTGTCCCCGGCCATCTTCGCCAGCGCCGTGCTGGTCTTCGCCGACGTCATCGACGACTTCGTGCTGGT
>DASZON010000481.1:0-3045 GCA_035550755.1 Actinomycetota bacterium
CCGACCATGTAGGCCAGGGCCTGGCCGGGCCAGGCCACGTAGCGGTCGACCTCGTTCTCGACGTTGGTCCGGGTCAGGGCCGAGTTGGCCAGCATGTAGGCGACCGCCTGGTCGCGGCCCCAGCCGAAGGCGTGCATGCCGGTGTCGACCACCAGCCGGCAGGCCCGCCAGCTGTCGAACGACAGCATGCCGAAGCGCTCCAGGTCGCCCGAGTAGAGGCCGAGCTCGTCGGCCAGGCGCTCGGTGTACAGGGCCCAGCCCTCGCTGAAGGCGGTCACGTAGCCGAAACGGCGGAACCGGGGCAGCTCCTCCAGCTCCTGGGCCAGGGCGAACTGGAGGTGGTGGCCGGGGACGCTCTCGTGGAAGGCCAGGGCCTCGTACTCGTAGCGGGTGCGGGTGGCGGGGGCCGAGGTGTTGAGCCAGTGGACGCCGGGGCGGCTGCCGTCGGCCGCCGGGGGCTGGTAGTAGCCGAGGACGGCGTCCTCGGCCTCGTAGGCGCTCATCTCGTCGACCACGCAGGGGGCCTCGGGGATCCGCCCGACGAGCTCGGGGAGGGCGGCGACGGCCCGGGCCAGGGCGTCGCGGCCCGACCGGAGGATCTCCTCGCCGGAGGAGAACCGCAGGGCCGGGTCGTCGCGCAGCCGGGCCAGCACCTGGGCCATGTCGTTGCTGCCGAGCACCCGCTCCCCCAGCGCCCGGTACTCCTCCTCCAGCCCGGCGACCAGCTCCAGGCCGAGCCGGTGGAGCTCGGCCGGGTCGCGGTCGGTGGTGGTGTGGGCGGCCACCGCGGCCCGGTAGACGCCCTCGCCGCCGGGGACGTGGGCCAGGCCGCAGCGGTCGTCGGGGCGGGAAGCGGCCAGGACCTCGCCGGCGAGCAGGTCCCGGTAGCGGGCCATGGCCGGCCGGACCGACCCGGCGACCAGCTCGGCCAGCCGCTCCCGGAACCGGGCGGTGTCGGTGCCGGCCGGGGGCGGCGGGGCCAGCAGGGGGTCGTCG
The DNA here is from genome assembly GCA_035550755.1 of Actinomycetota bacterium. Classification (GTDB taxonomy): domain Bacteria; phylum Actinomycetota; class CALGFH01; order CALGFH01; family CALGFH01; genus CALGFH01. The sequence continues at coordinate 997 of DASZON010000481.1, forward strand.
GCGACCGGCCCGGCCAGGTAGGTGTCGAGCTGGCGGACGGCGGCCCGGACCCCGAGGGCGGGCGGGGTCCGGCCGTTGGCCAGCCCGGCCCGGAGCCGCTCGCCGGCCTGGTCCAGGAGGCCGCCCAGCTTCGCGCAGCGTTCCAGGTAGTCGGTGGCCTGGGCCGGGGTGGCCAGGGTGACCTTGGGGACCAGGCCGAGCACGGCCGTCTGGATGCCGGTGCCGGTGGCCGTGACGGTGAGCTCGGGCCAGCGGGCGGCCAGCTCGGCCCGGCGGTCGGCCAGCCCGCGGGCCAGCATGGCCGCGGTGATCCGGTCCTGGCCGGCCAGGCGGTCCAGGTCGACGGCGGCCAGCCGCCGCTCGAGGGCGGCCAGGCGCCGGCCGGCCTCGGCCTCGCCGGCCTCGGACAGGTCCGGGACCTCGGCGTCCCAGCCGTGGACCCCGTACACGGTGGCCTCGAACGGCGAGCTGTCCAGGACCGCCTGGAAGTAGTCCTCGGCCAGCTCGGCCAGCGCCTTGTCCTCCGTCACAGCTCCAGCAGCTCCTTCGAGGCGTTGGTGAGCAGCTCATGGCCGCCCGGGCGGGCCACGGCCAGGTCCTCGATGCGGACCCCCCCGAAGCCGGGCAGGTAGATCCCGGGCTCGACCGTCACCGGGCTGCCGGCGGCGATCCGGTCCCGGGAGCCGGCCCGCAGCCGCGGGGCCTCGTGGACCTCCAGGCCGATGCCGTGCCCGCTGGGGTGGGGGAAGGAGTCGCCCAGCCCGGCCTCGGCGATCGGCTGGCGGCAGGCCCGGTCGACCTCGCCGGCCGGCACCCCGGCCCGCAGGCAGTCCAGCCCGGCCGCCTGGGCCCCGCGGACCAGCTCGTAGAGGTCGCGCTGGCGCTGGGAGGCGCGGCCGAGCACGGCCGTGCGGGTCATGTCGGCGCAGTAGCCGTCGACCCGGGCCCCGAAGTCGAGCTTGATCCAGTCGCCGGGCTCCAGTGGCCGGTCGCCGGGGTGGTGGTGGGGCTCGGCGGCCTGGTCCCCGAAGGCGACGATGGTGTCGAAGGCGGGGCCGTCGGCGCCGAGGCGGCGCATGGCCACCTCCAGGTCGACCGCCACCTGGCGCTCGGTCACCCCCTCGCGCAGGCTCGGCAGCAGCCCTTCCAGGGCCTCGCCGCCGAGCCGGGCGGCCTCGCGCATGCAGGTCAGCTCGCGCTCGTCCTTGACCTCGCGCAGCTCCTCGACCAGGGGCGGCGCCGGCAGGACGGCCTGGCCGGGCAGGCCGCCGCGCAGCCGGTTGCCCTCTCCCCAGCTGAGGCCGGCCGGCTCGAACCCGAGGTCGTTCCCGCCGGCCCGGACGACCCCGCCCACGGCCCCGATCAGGTCGCCGGAGGCGAGCACGACCTCGGCCCCCGGGACCTCGGTGGCTGCCTGCTGGCGGTAGCGCCCGTCGGTGAAGAACAGGGTCCGGTCGTGCACCAGCAGCAGGGCCCCGTAGCTGCCGGTGAAGCCGGTCAGGTAGCGGACGTTGACCGGCTTGGTGACCAGCAGCGCCGACAGGTCGGCGGAGGCCAGCAGGGCCCGCAGCGCGTGCCGCCTGGCTTCGGTGTAGGCATGGCCGTCATCGGGCATGCAGCAGATCCTTTCCCCCGGGCTGCCCCCTGCACCGGGGGGACCACCCCGGCAGTCCTCCATCTTGCCAAGGTGGGCTCAGCGGCGGCGAGCCAGCAGGTCGGCGGCGGCGCGGAGGCCGAGCTCGTAGCTGGCCGGGCCCAGCCCGGCGATCACCCCGGCGGCGACCGGGGCCACCGCCAGGTGGTGGCGCCAGCGCTCGCGGGCGTGGACGTTGGAGAGGTGGACCTCGACCACCGGGATGCCGGCGACCTCGACGGCGTCGCGCAGGGCGTAGGAGGTGTGGGCGAGCGCCCCGGGGTTGCACACGGCCGCGGCCACCCCGCGGCCGGCCGCGGCCAGCACCGCCTCGACCAGGTCGCCCTCGTGGTCGGACTGGACGCCCTCCACGGCCAGGCCGAGCTCGCCGGCCAGCTTGGCCAGCCGCTCCATGA
>DASZON010000482.1:0-4897 GCA_035550755.1 Actinomycetota bacterium
GCCCCGCCGAGCAGGCCGCCGAGCAGCGGGCTCCAGGGGATCACCCCGAGGCCGTAGTCGCGGCAGGCCGGCAGGACCTCGAGCTCGATCGAGCGCTCGGCCAGGTTGTAGAGCGACTGCTCGCTCACCAGCCCCAGCGAGTGCCGCGCCCTGGCCGCCTCGTTGGCCTTGGCGATGTGCCAGCCGGCGAAGTTCGACGAGCCCACGTACAGCACCTTGCCCTGCTGCACGAGCAGGTCCATGGCCTGCCAGATCTCGTCCCAGGGGGTGTCCCGGTCGACGTGGTGCATCTGGTACAGGTCGATGTGGTCGGTCTGCATCCGCCGCAGCGACGCCTCGCAGGCGCGGCGGATGTTCAGCGCCGACAGCCTGTTCTCGTTGGGCCAGTCGCCCATCGACCCGAACACCTTGGTGGCCAGCACGACCTGCTCGCGGCGCCCGCCGCCCTTCGCGAACCACCGCCCCAGGATCTGCTCGGTGACGCCCTCGCCCTGCTTCCACCCGTACACGTTGGCGGTGTCGAAGAAGTTGACGCCCTCGTCCAGGGCGCGGTCCATGATCGTGAAGGAGTCTTCCTCCGTGGTCTCGGGCCCGAAGTTCATCGTGCCGAGGCACAGGCGGCTGACCAGCAGCCCGGTGCGGCCGAGATGCGTGTAGTCCATCTGCTCGTCTCCTGGGGCGGCGTCCAGGCGGCCAGCATAGGCCGGCCGCGCTTCGCCTGGCGGGATGCGTCAGGATGGCGCACCGGAAACCTAGGGAGCGCCAAGGAGGCGAGATGGAGGAGCGGATCATCGCGGCCGACCCGGTGGCCGACCCCCAGGGCTACCGGCGCGAGCTGCTCGCCCTGCTCGGCGACGGCGACCCGGCCCAGGTGCTGGCGGCCACCCTGGCGGCGTTCCAGGAGCGGACCAGCGGCCTGCACGACGAGCTGATCAGCCGGCGCCCCGAACCCGGGGAGTGGTCGGTGGCCGAGCTGCTCGGCCACCTGTGGGACGCCGAGCTCGCCTACGCGTTCCGGGCCCGGGCGATCCTGGCCCAGGACCAGCCCCAGCTCCCCGCCTACGACCAGGTCGCCTGGGCGACCCTGGCCCGGCCGCCCTTCGCCGAGCTGCTGGCCAGCTTCGCCGCCCTGCGCAGCGCCAACCTCGCCCTCATCCGCGACACCCCGGCGGGCGTGTGGGAGCGGGCCGGAGTCCACGAGGAGCGGGGCCTGACCAGCTTCCGGGTGGCCACCGACGAGATCGCCGGCCACGCCCGCGCCCACCAGCTCCAGCTGGACCAGACCGTCGCCGCCGTGCGCCGCTGACGCCGCCGGGACCCCGGCCGCCGGGGCTATCCTGGACGCCAGCCGCCGCCGACCCGACCCGCAGGAAGGACCTCCGCCCCCGTGTTCGACACCCTCTCCGACCGCCTCCAGGACACCTTCGCGCGCCTGCGCGGCCACGGGCGGCTGTCCGAGGCCCAGGTCGACGCCGCCCTCCGCGAGGTCCGCCTCGCCCTGCTGGAGGCGGACGTCAACTTCAAGGTGGTGAAGGACTTCATCGCCCGGGTCCGGGAGCGGGCGGTGGGGGACGAGGTCACCCGCAGCCTCACCCCGGCCCAGCAGGTCATCAAGATCGTCCACGAGGAGCTGGTCGCCACCCTCGGCGAGCGCAACGTGCCCCTCACCTGGTCGCAGCGGCCGCCGACGGTGCTGCTGATGGCCGGTCTCCAGGGTTCGGGCAAGACCACCACCGCGGCCAAGCTGGCCCGCTGGCTGGCCGGCAAGGGCCGCAAGCCGCTGCTGGTTGCCTGCGACCTCCAGCGCCCGGCGGCCGTCAAGCAGCTCCAGGTGCTGGGCGAGCAGGCCAAGATCCCGGTGTACGCGCCCGAGGAGGGCGGCCCTGGCGCCGACCCGGTGCCGGTCGCCCGCCGCGCCCGCGACGAGGCCGAGCGGACCGGCCGTGACGTGGTCATTGTCGACACCGCCGGCCGGCTGGCCATCGACACCGAGATGATGGCCCAGGCGGCGGCCATCCGCGACGCCGTCGACCCGACCGAGGTGCTGCTGGTCGTCGACGCCATGACCGGCCAGGACGCGGTGGCCACGGCCCAGGCGTTCCAGGAGGGCGTGGACGTCACCGGGTTCGTGCTGACCAAGCTGGACGGCGACGCCCGCGGCGGCGCCGCCCTGTCGATCCGGTCGGTCACCGGGCGGCCGATCAAGTTCGCCGCCACCGGCGAGAAGCTGGCCGACTTCGACGCCTTCCACCCCGACCGCCTGGCCGGCCGGATCCTCGGCATGGGCGACGTGCTCACCCTGATCGAGCGGGCCGAGGAGCAGATCGACCGCGAGCAGGCCGAGAAGATGGAGCGCAAGCTCCGCGAGGCCTCCTTCACCCTCGAGGACTTCCTCGACCAGCTCCAGCAGGTCAAGAAGATGGGCCCGCTGAGCCAGGTCCTCGGCATGCTCCCGGGCATGAGCCAGCAGCTCAAGGGGGTCGAGGTCGACGACCGTGACGTGGCCAGGGTGGAGGCGATCATCCGCTCCATGACCCCGGGCGAGCGCGTCAACCCCAAGATCCTCAACGGCTCGCGCCGGGCCCGCATCGCCAAGGGGTCGGGCACCACCACCCAGCAGGTGAACGCCCTCCTCAAGCAGTTCGAGGAGGCCCGCCGGATGATGAAGCAGCTGGCGGGCATGACTCCCAAGAAGCTGCGCCGGATGGGCCTGCGCTAGACTGCCTCGGTCCCGGACGCCATCGCAGGCACAACCAGCGGGGAACGGCAGACCTCACCGGGACGGGCGGGCCACCCCGAGATCGGAGCACTCCCACACCATGGCCGTGAAGATCCGCCTGATGCGCATGGGCGCCAAGAAGGCCCCCTTCTACCGCGTGGTCGTCGCCGACTCGCGCAGCCCCCGCGACGGGCGCTTCCTCGAGAACCTCGGCGTCTACCACCCCAACAACGAGCCCTCCAAGGTCGAGATCGACACCGAGAAGGCGTCGGCCTGGCTGGCCAAGGGTGCCCAGCCGACCGAGGCGGTGGCCAAGCTGCTGGCCATCGCCGGGGTCGAGGGCCCGGCCGAGCGCAAGCAGGCCGCCAAGGTCCTGCGGGCCACCCAGGCCAAGGCCAAGGCCGAGCCCAAGCCGGCCAGGGGCAAGGGCCGGAAGTAGCGCCCATGCGTGACGTCGTCGTCTACCTGGCCAGGGCGCTGGTCGACGAGCCCGACCGGGTCACCGTCGAGGAGCTGCCCGGCGCCCGCGGCGTCACCTACGAGGTCCGGACGGCCCCTGGGGACGTCGGCAAGCTGATCGGCCGCGGCGGCCGCACCGTCAAGTCGCTGCGCCGGGTCGTCAAGGCCGTCGCCCCCAGGGGCCACCGGGTCGAGGTCGAGGTCCTCGCCGAGGGCGAGTGATGGGCCCTGATCCACCGGGGCACCCCGCTGGGGTTCCCCGGACCCCTCCGCCCGACCGCCTGGTCGTGGGGCGGGTGCTCCGCCCCCACGGGGTGCGGGGCGAGCTGTCGGTCGACGTGCTGTCCGACGCCCCTGAGCGGTTCGCCCCCGGCGCCGAGCTGGGCGTCGGCGACCCCGACGGACCCGAGCCGCTGCGGACGGCGGTGGTCACCGCCTCCCGCCGCCACCAGGGCCGGCTGCTGCTCAGCTTCGAGGGCGTGGAGGACCGCGACGCCGCCGACCGCTACCGCGGCGCCTGGCTGTCGATCCCGGGGACCGAGGCCCGGCCGCTGGAGGCGGACGAGTTCTGGCCCCACCAGCTGGTCGGCCTGGCCGTGGTCGACCACCAGGGCCGCGAGCGCGGCCGGGTCGCCGACGTCCTCCCCGGGGCCGCCCACGACCTGCTGTCGGTCGAGCTCCCGGGCGGGACCAGCGTCCTCGTCCCGGCCGTGGCCGCGCTGGTCACGGTCGAGCTGGACGCCGGCCGGGTGCTGGTCGAGGCCGTCCCCGGCCTCCTCGACGAGCCCTGATCCGATGCTGGTCGACATCGTCACCATCTTCCCCGGATTCTTCGCCTCGCCCCTGGCCACCGGCCTGCTCGGCAAGGCGGGGGAGCGGGGGCTGGTCGAGGTCCGCCTCCACGACCTCCGCGACTGGGCCAGCGACCGTCACCGCAGCGTCGACGACGCCCCCTTCGGCGGCGGGGCCGGCATGGTGATGGCGCCCGGGCCCTGGTTCGACGCCCTCGACGACCTGGAGGCCGAGGGCCCGGCCCGGGTCGTCCTGCTCGCCCCCGACGGCCGCCGCCTCGACCACGGGGCCGCCCAGCGGCTGGCCGCCGAGCCCCGGCTGATCCTGTGCTGCGGCCGCTACGAGGGCATCGACGAGCGGGTCCGCACCCGCGTCCACGAGGTCCTGTCGATCGGCGACTTCGTGCTCGCCGGCGGGGAGACGGCCGCCCTGGTCGTCCTGGAGGCGGTGGCCCGGCTCGTGCCCGGGGTCATGGGCAACGCCGCCTCGGCCACCGACGAGTCGTTCGCGGCCGGCCTGCTCGAGTACCCGCAGTACACCCGCCCGGCCGTCTACCGGGGCCTGGAGGTCCCGGCCGTGCTCCGCTCCGGCGACCACGGCGCGGTCGAGCGCTGGCGCCGCCAGCAGGCCCTGGAGCGGACCCGCCGGCTCCGTCCCGACCTGCTGGAACGGGCCGAGGGCGGCCCGGGGGAGACCTCGGACCCCGGCTGAATCTGTTACTCTCGGGTGAACGCGGGTCGCGCTATGCTGCCCTTTCGCGTTATTCAGCTTTCAAGGAGTCTCATTCATCATGCAGATCACCGACGTGGTCGAGCGCGCGCAGCTGCGCGACGATCTGCCCGACTTCCGGCCCGGCGACACCGTCAAGGTGCACGTCCGCGTGGTCGAGGGGAGCCGGGAGCGGATCCAGGTCTTCCAGGGCTTCGT
>DASZON010000483.1:0-6454 GCA_035550755.1 Actinomycetota bacterium
GACGGGGCCGAGATGAAGGGCTCCAAGCGCGGCGCCCACCTGCTCCAGCAGGCGGTCAAGGGGGGCGGGTTCGAGCGCTACCGGCACTTCGCCAGCCTGGTCAACGAGCGGCCCCCGGCCGCCCTGCGCGACCTGCTGGAGATCCGGCCGGCGGGCGGCGCGGTGCCGCTGGACGAGGTCGAACCGGCGGCCGACATCCTGGCCCGCTTCTCGACCGCGGCCATGAGCCTGGGGTCGCTGTCCCCCGAGGCCCACGAGACCCTGGCCATCGCCCTCAACCGGGTCGGCGGCCGTTCCAACTGCGGCGAGGGCGGCGAGGATCCGGCCCGCTTCGGCACCGAGAAGAGCTCGGCCATCAAGCAGGTCGCCTCCGGCCGCTTCGGGGTCACCCCGGCGTACCTGGCCAACGCCGTCGAGCTGCAGATCAAGATGGCCCAGGGCTCCAAGCCGGGCGAGGGCGGCCAGCTGCCCGGCCACAAGGTCTCGGCCGAGATCGCCCGCCTGCGCCACACCCAGCCCGGGGTGGCCCTGATCTCGCCCCCGCCCCACCACGACATCTACTCGATCGAGGACCTGGCCCAGCTGGTGTTCGACCTGAAGCAGGCCAACCCGGAGGCCGAGGTGTCGGTCAAGCTGGTCGCCGAGGCCGGGGTGGGCACGATCGCCGCCGGGGTGGTCAAGTCGCTGGCCGACGTGGTGATGATCTCCGGGGCCGACGGCGGCACCGGGGCCAGCCCGCTGTCCTCGATCAAGCACGGCGGCGGCCCCTGGGAGCTCGGCCTGGCCGAGACCCAGCAGGCCCTGGTCGCCAACGACCTGCGCAGCCGCTGCAAGGTCCGGGTCGACGGCGGGCTCAAGACCGGCCGCGACGTGCTGCTAGCGGCCCTGCTCGGGGCGGACGAGTTCGGCTTCGGCACGGCCGCCCTGCTGGCCGAGGGCTGCCTGATGGTCCGGACCTGCCACCAGGACAACTGCCCGGTCGGGATCGCCACCCAGCGGCCAGATCTCAGAGCCAAGTTCACCGGTACCCCGGACATGGTCGTCCACTACCTGGAGTACGTGGCCACCGAGGTCCGGGAGCTGCTGGCCTCGCTGGGGCTGCGGCGCCTTGACGACGCCGTGGGCCGGGTCGATCTGCTCGCCCAGCGACGCACCGGCGACCCCCGGGCCGACCGCCTCGACCTGTCGCCGCTGCTGGCGACCGGGGCCGACGAGGACCACCCGGCGACGGCGATCCGGTTCGTCGCCTCCGACCCGATCCAGCGGCCCCGCTCCGAGCTCGGCGACCAGGTGTTCGAGGACGCCTGGCCGGGCCTGCGCGACGGCGACCTGGTCCACCTCAGCTACCCGATCACCAACACCGAGCGGTCGGTCGGGGCCCGCCTCGGGGTGGCCGTGGGCAAGGCGTTCGGGTCGCGGCCGCCGGCCGGCCGCGCCCGGATCGAGCTCCAGGGCACGGCCGGGCAGAGCTTCGGCGCCTTCCTGGCCCCGGGGATCGACCTGCGCCTCACCGGCGTCTGCAACGACTACGTGGGCAAGGGCATGGGCGGCGGCCGGATCGTCGTCCGCCCGCCCGACGACGACGCCGGCGACCCGGTCCTGATCGGCAACACGGCCCTGTACGGGGCGACCCGGGGCGAGCTGTTCTGCGCCGGGCGGGCCGGGGAGCGGTTCGCGGTCCGCAACTCGGGCGCCACCGCGGTGGTCGAGGGCGTCGGCGACCACGGCGGCGAGTACATGACCGGCGGGTCGGTGATCGTCCTGGGGCCGGTCGGGCGCAACCTCGGGGCCGGCATGACCGGCGGCGAGCTGTTCCTCCACGACCCCGACGGCGACGCCCTCGAGCAGCTCAACGACGAGCTGGTCCTGGCCAGGCGGCCGGACGAGATCGAGCTCGTGTTCCTGCGCGAGATGATCGTCGCCCACGCCGAGCTGACCGGGTCGGCGGTGGCCGGCGACCTGCTGGAGGACTGGGACCGTGCCGCGGCCGCCTTCTGGCGGGTCGCCCCCCGGGCCGAGGTCGCGGCCATCGAGCAGGCCCACGAAGGGACCGCGTGACCACCACCCCCCCATCCGGGCTACGATGCCTACCCGACCCTTCTGCCGGAAGGAGCAGGATGGCGCGTGTGCTCGTCGCCGAGGACGAGGTCATGATCCGGGTGGACATCGTCGAGACCCTCGAAGAGGGTGGGCACACCGTGGTCGGCGAGGCCGGCGACGGCGAGCAGGCGGTCCGCATGGCCCGCGAGCTCGGCCCCGACCTGGTGGTCATGGACGTCAAGATGCCCAAGGTCGACGGGCTGACCGCGGCCCGCCAGATCACCGCCGACGGCCCGGCCGTCCTCGTCCTCACCGCGTTCTCCGACAAGGAGCTGGTCGAGGAGGCGGCCGACGCCGGCACCATCGGCTACCTGGTCAAGCCGTTCCAGCCGGCCCAGCTGCTGGCCGGGGTGAGCGTGGCCCTGGCCAGGGCGGCCGACCACCGCGACCTCCAGGGCACGGTCGACGACCTCGAGTCCAAGCTGGCCGCCCGCAAGGTGATCGAGCGGGCCAAGGGCCGGCTGATGGAGCAGTTCGGCCTCACCGAGGACCAGGCCTACACCCGCATGCGCCGGGCGGCCATGGACCGCCAGCTGCCCCTGGCCGAGATCGCCAAGCGGGTGCTGGACGCCCAGCCGGAGCCGGAGACCCCCTCGGCCCCCTGACCAGGCCGGCGGCCGCGCCGGTCAGGGCTTGGCCGCGACCATGATGCTGAAGCGGGAGAAGGTCGTCTCCTCGGTCACCTCCAGGCCCGCGTCCCGGCAGCGGCTGCGCAGGGTGGTCGCCGTGTCGACCACGTTGCCCCAAGTCAGCTCGTACCACTGGGCCAGGGCGGCGAAGCGGGTGGGCATGGTCTGCAGCGCCTCGTCGGTCTCGGGGTAGGCCTCGTCGAAGATCAGGAAGTGGCCGCCCGGCTTGAGCGCCCGGGCCACGGCCGCAAACGCCCCCGGCTTGCGGTCCGGGGCGATCTCGTGGACGACCAGGAAGCTGGTCACGACGTCGTAGGCGCCGTCCTCGCCGAGGTCGTCGGCGCTCTGGAGGCGGGCCTGGCAGCGGTCCTCAAGGCCCCGCTCGGCGATCAGCCGCCGGGCCATGTCGACCGAGTAGGGCTCGAGGTCGATCCCGACGAAGGAGCTCTCGGGGAACCGCTCGGCCAGCTGCACCACCGCCCAGCCGCCGCCGCAGCCGACGTCCAGGACCCGGGCGCCGTCCCGCAGCCGCCCTTCGAGGCCGGGGAGGCGCGGCAGCACCAGCTCGGCGAAGATCCGCGGCAGGGTCTTGAGGGCCTCGGCGACCTCGCGCATGAACGCCTCGCCGTGCTCCTGGTAGGACCGGGTGGTCCCGTCGCGGAAGTGGTCGACGTAGGCCGGGTAGTCCTCGCCGAGGACCATGTGCACCCGGGGGGCGCAGGCCAGGTAGAAGCTGGAGGAGGGGTCGCCGAGGATCTGGTCGAAGTGGGGGCCCATGCGCCAGCCGGCACCCTCGCGGTCCAGCAGCCCGAACGAGAACGCGGTGCGGCACAGCACGTCGGTGGAGAACGGGTCGGTGCCGAGCCGACCGGCCAGCTCATCGGAGGTCAGGCCGGGGCTGGTGGTCAGCGCCGCCCAGACCCCGAGCGCGCGGGCGACCTCCATGAGGTTGGTGGCGTGGTAGCCCGCGACCAGGTCGTAGAGCCGGCTCACCTGGTCGGCCAGTGCCGGCGCCCCCGGCGGCGGCGTGGGGTCGGGCGTCACGGCCGGAGCATACCAACCGGGGGTCAGGGATCACCCTGACCGGACCCTGACCCGCCGGCCCCGGGTTCCGGGCCGATACCCGATGCCGATCTGGGGGAATCCTCCTAGCGTGGACGTCGAAGCACCCAATCGTGGAGGAAGGACCATCGAGATGGAATCGTTCCGCCGTCAGGGACTCGTCCGGCCCCGCGAGGGCCGCATCCTCGGCGGTGTCTGCGCCGGGCTGGCCCGCCGGTTCGGCATCGGCCCGACGATGATGAGGATCCTGTTCGTCGTCACCCTGATCGTCATCCCCGGCAGCCAGATCATCGTCTACCCGATCCTCTGGATCCTGATGCCCTCGGAGTGACCAGCCTGTCGGTGCCCCCTGGAGCGCGCTAGGCGACCAGCTCGCGTTCCAGGGGGGTGCGGAAGCGGGGGGTGACCCGGAGAGGGCCGAGCCAGGTGGTGAGGTGGGCGGCTTCGGTCTCGATGGCGGTGGTGGCGTCGGCGCCGACGTCTTCGAGGAGGCGGAGGGCGAGCTCGCCGGTCTTGCGCTGGGCCCAGCCGCCGACGACGCGGCCGTCCCACCAGATGGTGGGGCCGGCGTTGCCGTTGGTGTCGAACAGGGCCGGGCGGTGGGGGCCGAGGTAGAAGTCGCGGGCCGACCAGCCCATGGTGGTGGGGTCGAGGGCGGGCAGGAGGGCCGCCCAGGGGCCGGGGGGCGGGACCGGGTCGAGGTCGCCCTCCAGGGCCAGGCCGGGGGTGCCGTCCAGGTCGACCTCGACCGTGCCGGCCGCGGCCGCGGCCCGGCGGACCTGGCCCATGGGCAGGCCGGTCCACCACTTGACGTCAGCCATGGTCGCCGGGCCGAAGGCGGCCAGCCAGCGCCGGACCAGCTCGGTCTGGCCGTCCTCCAGCGACCACCGCGGCACCCCGCCAGGCAGCCAGTCCTCGATCACCGACCAGCGGTACTGGCCGCTGACCCAGGAGCCGCGGGGGCGGCCACGGACAACCCGGCCCTCGGCGGCCAGCAGCAGCAGGATGCGGCTGACCACGCTCTGGCGGCCCTCGTAGGCCTTGCCGGCGGCCACCACCATCTGCTGGGCCAGGCGGGGGTCGTCCTTGGAGAGCTCGGCGGCGGTGGCCCCGCCCCGGACGGCCAGGGCCTTGACCGCGGCCTCCTCCACCTCCTCGACCCAGGCCGGCGGGTCGTCGGCCAGGCCGGCCTTGCCGACCATGTCGACCAGCAGGCGCCGCTGCTGGGTGGCGATGGCGTCGGTGCAGGCCGCCTGGACCACCGGCATCAGCTCGACCGGTAGGATGAACATGGTCCGGCGCATGCCCAGGATCCGGACCAGGGCCCGGTCCTCGTACAGGGCCCGTTCGAGGGCCTCGGCCCGGGGGTCGGCCATACGGGCCCTGGCGGCCAGGAAGACGCTCGCCGGGTCGGTGCCGTGAAGGCCGACCAGGTCGCCGGCGACCTCCACGGCACCGGTCCGGGCGGCCGCGGCCAGGTGGTGTCGCACCCCGATCCGGGCCCGCCGCTCTTCGGTGGTGAACCGTCGCATCGGGCCACTACAGCAGCCGGGCCCGACAGCCGACAACTTCGCGACAGGTCCGGTGTCACCGAATTGACAGCATCTGCGCCGATACGCATGGAACCTGAATGCCTGCTGTGGCGTCTTCCAGGTACATGCCGACGGCTGGGCGGTGGTGGAGATGAGCGCGAGCGGGTCGGAGGCGGCGGCGGCAAGGGGGCGGGCGGGCAGCCAGCGGCGGCTGGTGGCCGTGCCCGGCGCCGGGAACGGGCGGCCGGCGGCCCACCCGGCCCGGACGGTGGTCTTCCTGGGGGTCGCCAACGACGCCAGCAGCCGGGTGGCCGCGGCTCTCCTCGCCCACCGCTCCAAGGGCCGGGTCCGGGCCGTCTCGGCCAGCCCGGCCGCGGTCGACCCCGACCCGGCGGTCGCCGCCGCCCTGGCCGAGGTCGGGGTCGACCTGGCCGCCGTCGTCACCGGGCGGCCGTCGCCGGCCCTGCTGGCCGGGGCCGGCCTGGTGGTGGTCATGGGCTACGCCGCGGTCGACCCGGCCGGCGGCCGCCCCAGCGAGGACTGGTACATCGACGACCCCCGCGGCAAGGACCCCGACGCCGTCCGCCACCTCCGCGACGCGCTCGACCGCCGCGTCCAGCGGCTCCTCATCCGCATGGGCGTCGCCGTCCCCACCCGCCACCGCTGACCCCAGGCCCGGCCGAGCAAAGATCGGGTGGGCCGGGGAGAATGGCGGGCATGCGACCGATCCTGCCGCTTCGTGGTGCCGCCGTGCTGCTCGTCCTCGCCCTGGCGGCCGCCGCCTGCTCCGGGAACGACGGGGACCAGCAGGCCGCCCCGACGACCACGGCGCCTCCGGCGACCGAGGCGCCGTCCACGACCGAGGCCCCCTCGACCACGGCCGCGGCGGCCCGGACCGCCTCCAGCGCCCAGTTCCGGGCGGCCCGGGTGCGGCTGGTCCGGGTGGCCCAGCTCCAGCAGCCGGTGGCCATGGCCACGCGGCCTGGGGACAAGACCCTGTACCTGGTCGAGCAGGTGGGCCGGGTGCGGGCGGTCCGTGGAGGCCAGCTCGACCCGACCCCGGTGGTCGACATCTCCTCCAAGGTGACCGCCGGCGGCGAGCAGGGGCTGCTGGGGCTGGCCTTCTCGCCC
>DASZON010000484.1:0-4205 GCA_035550755.1 Actinomycetota bacterium
GGTCGTACTGGCCGAGGACGCGCTGGCCGACGTAGCCGAGCAGGGTGCCGGCCTGGGCCCCGGCGATCGCCCTGGTGCTGGTGCGCATGGCCGCCGGCACCGGGCCGCTGGCCTTCCAGGCCTTGCGCTCGGCGACCTTGACGGCGAGGGGGCGGAGGATCCGGCGGAGGGTGGCCAGGTTGGCCTCGACCCACTCGCCACGGTCCAGCGGCTCGGCCACCGGCGGGGCCAGCTCCCCGCCGAGGCCGGTGAACTCGGCCACGGCCTGGTCGGCGGTGGTGGACAGCTCGGTGAACTTGCGCGACCAGGCGGCCCTGGCGGGCAGCTCGGACCCGCCGGCCACGCGGCGGCCGACCCGGGCGGCGAGCTGCCAGTCGACGAGCTCGGGGACGTCGGTGGGAAGAGCGGTCGAGACCACGGTTGCTCCAGGGACGAGGCGGCGTGCCAGTCCCAGGCTACGCCAGCCCTCCGGGTTCGGCCGGGCCGGCGCCGGGCGCCGGGCGCTAGGACTTGGGCCGGGTGAACCCGGGCCAGAAGCGCACGTAGAGCGCGATCACCACCAGGGCGAGGAGCGCCCCCAGGGCGAGCAGGCCCCAGCCGGCCCAGTAGATGGCCGGGCGGCCCGCGGACGGCGGGGCGGCCGCGCTGGGCGGCTCGACCACCGACCCGCCGGCCGCGGCCCCGGCCGCGGTGGTCGTCGTCGCGCCGCCGCTCGAGGCGCCGACCTGGACCACGCCCTTCATGCCCAGGCTGACGTGGACCTGGCAGAAGTAGGGGAAGGTCCCGGCCTTGGGGAACTTCACCTGGCAGGAGTCGCCGACCTTGGACATGTTCTCCAGCCCGCAGCCGGAGGCGTCGAAGCGGCCGTCGCCCTGCAGGTTGGAGCCGTCGCCGGACACCACCGGGTGGGTGACCCCGCCGGTGATCTTGAAGGTGACCGTGCCGCCGGGGCGGATGGTCACGTCCGCCGGGTCCCACCGGTTCTGCGCGGTGCCGTCGATGGTGGCGGTGGCCTTGGCCTCCTGCGCGCCGGCCGGGCCGCCGAAGGCGAGCACCAGGGTGGCCCCGAGCAGGGCGGCGGCGAGGGCGAGGGGGAGGAGGCGGGGCAGGCGGCGGGCGGCGGCGTGGGGCATTGGCTGCTGAGCGCTCCTCATGGAAGTCCGGGCCTCGAGCCTGGCCGCGGACGGTTCGTTCGGCCGGCGGCCGGATTGTAGCAAGCAACTCGCAGGTCAGGGTGGGCCGGTAAAGGTCAAGGCCGCTCTCGCCGATGGTGATGAGGACCATCAGCGCTCCCGACTAGCCCACCCCGCACCAACGCGGTCGCGAGACCGAGAAAGCTGGGCTCGGTAGTGTCTTCTCACGTGCAGCCCGTCCGGGGGCGCACGGCCGGCAGAGGCCGGCCTGCCCTGGTCACGGGCGTGTTCCTGCTGGTCTTCTCCCTTGCGCTGCTGGTCCCGCCGCCCGCCTCGCCCAACTCCCCTACCTTCTCCTCCTCCCGGCTGGTCGACGTGCTCGTCCAGGGCGACGGGGCCGCCGCCGCCCTGGCCGCTGTCGGCGGCCGGACCCTGGCCTCCCTGCCGATCGTCGACGGCCTGCTGGCCACCATCCCGGCCGGCCGGTCCCCGGAGCTGGCCCGCCGACCCGACGTCCGGGCCGTGACCGACGCCGACCGGCCCCTCCGGGTCCGGGCAGCCGACCCCGCCGGGGGGGCTGTGGACACTGCCGGCGGGGCTGTGGACACTGCCGGCGGGGCTGTGGACGCTGCCGCGCCCTCGCCTGGCGGGTCGGCTACCCTCCCGGTTGGGGCCCCACCACCTGCGGGCGAGGGGACGGCGCGCCTGGGGGTCGGGGTCGGGGTGCTCGACACCGGCATCTCCTCCAACGGCGACCTGGCCGGCCAGGTGGTGGCCAGCGCCGACCTGTCCGGCGAGTGGACCTTCGGCGACTCCTACGGGCACGGCACCTTCATGGCCGGGCTGATCGCCGGCAGCGGCCAGGGCGGCGGGCCGGCCGGGATCGCCCCCGGGGCCGACCTCGTGGACCTCAAGGTGGCCGGCGCCGACGGGGCGACCACCCTCGGCCAGGTACTTGCGGCCATGCAGCTCGCGGACGCCGCCCGGGACCGGTTCAACCTGCGCGTCCTCAACGTGTCGCTCGGGGCGCCGGCCGACGACCCGGCCACCGCGCCCCTCACCGAGGCGGCCGAGCGGCTCTGGGCCGACGGGATCACCGTGGTCGCGGCCGCCGGCAACGACGGCGGCGGGGTCGACGCCCCCGGCCTGGACCCGTACGTGCTCACCGTCGGCTCGGTCGACGCCGCCGGCCAGGTGCCGGCCTGGAGCAGCCGCGGGCCGGATTTTGCCGGCCGGGCCAAGCCGGACCTGGTGGCGCCCGGGGTCGGCCTGGTCGGGCTGCGCGCCCCGGGCTCCACCATTGACCTGGCCAACCCGTCGGCCCGGGTCGGCGACCGCTACTTCCGCGGGTCGGGGACCTCGATGTCGACGGCGGTGGTGGCCGGGGCGGCCGCCCGGGTGCTGGCCGCCCACCCCGGGTGGGGACCGGACCGGGTCAAGGCTGCCCTGACCGGGACGGCCGATCCCCCGGGACCGGGATCCGCCGGGTCGGGGGCGGGGGCACTCGACCTGGAGGCGGCCCTCGGCCAGGTCCCGGACCGGGTGGCCAACGGGGACCTGTTCCCGCTGCGCGCGGTGGGGCGTCCGGGGACGCCGCCGCCCACGCCGTCCGAGCCGGTGGACGGGCTCGGCTGGCGGGCCGGGGGCGGCGACGGCCTCCGCTGGATGCCGGCCGGCGGCCTGCCCGGGCCGACCGCCGGGGCCGGCGACACCGGGGCCTGGACGGCCCACCCGTGGCTGAGCGGGCGATGGACGGTCGACGGCTGGTCGGCCAAGAGCTGGGCGGCTCAGCAGTGGCTGGCCCGGGTGTGGGCGGCCAGGCAGTGGTCGGCGGCGGGGCTCGCCCCGGCCGCCTGGGCCGTCCTCCAGTGGTCCTGGGGCGGGGTCCTGGCCGCGACCCTCGACACGGCCGGGCTCGGCGGGACCGGGCTCGGGGGGCTCGGGGGGACCGGCCTCGGTGGCCTCGGCGGGACGGTCGACTGGGCGGCCCGCAGCTGGGCCGCCCGGAGCTGGGCCGAGCGCGCCTGGGGGTCCGGCGACCTGGCCGCCCGGAGCTGGGCCGCGCGGAGCTGGGCCGAGCTGGCCTGGGAGGCCAGGAGCTGGGCGGCGAGGAGCTGGGCGAACGTCGACTGGACCGCCCGGAGCTGGGCCTCGCGCCGCTGGACGGCCGGCACCTGGGCGGCCGCGAGCTGGTCGCCGCCACGAGCCAGGGCGACCCCGGCGGCCCGGAGCTGGGCCCGGCGGAAGCCGTAACCGGAGAGGGAGCCGACCGCCCGGCCGGGACCGCCGCCCGGGCCGGGCGCGACCGGAACGACGCAGGACCACGGAAGGGGGGATGACCTTGAGGGGGCTGCCGCCGCGGCTCCGCTGGTTCATCGTGCTGGTGGCGACCGCTGGCTTCCTGGCCAGCATGGCCGTCGTGCTGCTGGAGCCGGGCACCTGGGACCGGACGGTGTGGCCGGGGCTGGCCGCCCTGCTGGTGCTCACGGCCGCCTCCGAGATCGCCGGGCTGCGGCTCCCCCACCGGGGCGCTCTGGAGACGCTGAACCTGTACGAGGGCATGGTGGTGGCCAACATCGCCCTGCTCCCGGCCGGCCAGGCCATCGCCGTGTCCCTCGGCGGGCTGCTGGCCGCCCAGGTCGTGCAGCGCCGGGCCCCGGTCAAGGCGATCTTCAACCTCGGCATGTACGCCCTCGCCCTCGCCCCCGCGATCGGGCTCTACCACCTCGTGGCCGGGGACGCGAGCCTGCTCAGCGCCCGCGGGATGGTCGCCATGGCCGCCGGCGTGGCCGTCTTCACCCTGCTCAACCTGCTGCTCATCAGCCAGCTGCTGGCCGTGCTCGAGGACCGGCCGGTGCGGGACGTCGTCCAGGAGGCGTCCAAGCTGTCCACCCTGACCTTTCTCGGGAACTCCGCGGTCGGCCTGATCGCGGTGGTGCTGTACCTGCGCGAGCCGGTGGCCCTGCCGGCGGTGCTGCTGCCGGCGGCGACCCTGTGGCTGGCCTACCGCCTGGCCGAGCGGCAGATGCAGGAGCGCGACCGCTTCCAGCACCTGTACGAGGTCGGCCAGGC
>DASZON010000485.1:0-8883 GCA_035550755.1 Actinomycetota bacterium
GGCGGGCGGACGGTGCGGATGCTGCGGCCCCGCGACGGCGACGCCGTCCTCGACGAGCTGCTGGCCGAGGACGACCCGGAGGAGGAGCGGCTGCCGTTCTGGACCCAGCTGTGGCCCAGCGGCGCCGCCCTGGCCCAGGCCGTGGCCGGGCGGCCCCTGGCCGGCCGCCGCGTGCTGGAGCTCGGCTGCGGGCTCGGCCTGGTCAGCGTGGCCGCCGCCCTGGCCGGGGCCGAGGTCCTGGCCGTCGACCGCTCCCCCGAGGCGGTCACCTTCACCGCCGCCAACGCCGCCCGCAACGGCGCCAGGGTGTCCACGGCCGTCTGCGCCTTCGACCAGCCCGAGCCGCTGCTCGCGGCCGCCCCCTGGGACCTGGTCCTGGCCGCCGACGTGCTCTACGAGCAGCGCAACGTCCCGGTGCTGCTGTGGCTGCTGCCCCGCCTGGTCGGCCCGGGCCGGGAAGCGTGGCTGGCCGACCCGGGCCGGGGCGGGCTGGAGACGTTCCTGACCGGGGCCGACACCACCGGCTGGCGGCGCGACCAGCTCCCGGGCGGTGCCGGCCCGGTGACCATCCACCGCCTGCGCCGGCCGGCCTGAGACCGCCGGCGGCGGCGCCGGTCAGGGGAGGGCGTTGGCCCGGGCGACCTCGCCCAGCCAGGCGGCGCTCGGCTTGGGGGTGCGCGCCTGGGTGGTGCGGTCGACGGCGACCAGCCCGAAGGTGGGCGCATACCCGTGGGCCCACTCGAAGTTGTCGAGCAGGCTCCAGTAGGTGTAGCCGCGTACGTCGATCCCGTCGGCCAGGCAGTCGAGCACGCTCTCCAGGGCCCGGCGGACGAAGTCGATCCGCTGGCGGTCGTCCTCGGTGGAGATGCCGTTCTCGGTGACCAGCACCGGGGCGCCGGTGGCGGCGGCGGCCCGCCGGATGGTCGCCCCCAGCGCCTCCGGCCACACCTCGTAGCCCATCATGGTCAGGGGCACCCCCGGCTCGGGGCCGAGCACGCCCTCGGGCCCGAACCGCTGGCGGGTGTAGGTCTGGACCCCGATGAAGTCGTCGCCGGCGGCCACCTCCAGGAACGGGTCCTCCCAGCCGGCGCGGTGGTCGGCCAGGGCGTCCTCCCCGCCGGGGGCGGCCCGGTCGTCGCCCATGGCCAGGGTCAGCCCGACCGGCACCCCGGCCGCCTCCTTGATGGCCGCGGTCGCCTTGGCGTGGGCGTCGGCGAAGACCTCGTTGGCCCGCCGGCGCCGGTCACGGTCGCGCTCCCCGGGCGGGAAGCGGCCCTGCAGGTAGCCGGCGGTGGCGACCACGTTGGGCTCGTTGAGGGTGCAGGCCCGGGCCATCGCCTCGCCCAGGTGCGCGGCCGCCCGGGCGCAGAAGCGCGCGAACCGCTCGGCGGTCGCCGGGTCGGCCCAGCCGCCGGCCGCGGCCACCCAGCGGGGCGTGGTGAAGTGGTGGAAGGTCACCACCGGCTCCAGCCCCAGCTCCCGGCAGCCGGCGCACATCGCCAGGTAGTGGTCGAGGGCGACCCGGGAGAACTCGCCCTCCTCGGGCTCGATCCGGCTCCACTCCAGCGAGAACCGGTAGCTCCCGAACCCCAGCCCGGCCAGCAACCGGAGGTCGTCCGGCCAGCGGTGCCACTGGTCACAGGCGTCCCCGCTCGGCTCGGCGCACCCCGACCCCCGCGTGTGCTCCCAGGCCCACCAGTCGTTGTTCCAGTTGCCCCCCTCGACCTGGTGGGCGGCCGTTGCCGTCCCCCACACAAACCCCTCCGGGAATGCGCGTCCGGCTGCTGTCATGAGTCCTCCCTGGGTCGCCCCGTGGTCTCGTAGCTTCCCCCGATCTTGGCGTAGACCTCGGCCATCTCGGCCTCGCCCAGGATCCGGGGGGTGAACCCGGGCACCGAATGGGCCCGGAGCCAGACCTCGGCGACCCATTCCAGGTACAGCGCGCGGTCGTAGGCGACCTCGATCGACGGCCCGTGGGTGATGGCGCCGTGGTTGGCCAGCAGCACCCCCGAGCGGCCCTCGATGGCCGCGATCACGCCGGTGGCCAGCTCCCGGGTGCCGAAGGTGGCGTACGGGGCCACCCGGATCGGGCCGCCCATCACGGCCAGGATGTAGTGGATGGTCGGCAGCTCGGTGACCAGGGTGGAGACGACCGTGGCCGCGGTGGAGTGGGTGTGGACCACCGCGGCGGCGTCGGTGTGGGTGTAGATGAGCTGGTGGAAGG
Organism: Actinomycetota bacterium; assembly: GCA_035550755.1. Classification (GTDB taxonomy): domain Bacteria; phylum Actinomycetota; class CALGFH01; order CALGFH01; family CALGFH01; genus CALGFH01. Next base: position 2,225 of record DASZON010000485.1, read on the forward strand.
GGAGCTCGCTGGTCGGGGCGAGGTCGCCCTCGACCGGTGAGCCGTCCAGCTGCCGGACGCAGACCAGCTCCGGGGTGAGGGTGTCGTAGGCATGGCCGGCCGGGGTGACGGCCAGCAGGTCGCCCGAGCGGATGCTGAGGTTGCCCGAGGTCCCCACGACCAGCCGGTCGCCGGTCATCCGCCGCCCGTAGTCGGCGATCCGCTGACGCTCGCTGGCCAGGCGCATGCGACACCCTCCGTGACGCCGGAAAGAGCAGGGCGAGTGTATGCGCGGGATCACCCTCTTCGGGTGAAGCGACCGCACCCGGTCCGGTGGGAGGCTGCTGGCGGACGAAGGGAGGGCAGATGCCCGAGCAGCGGCAGAGCGCGGCCATGCCGTCGCCGTTTCCACCGATCGCCGACTATGCGTTCCTCTCCGACTGCCACACCGGCGCCCTGGTCGCGCCCGACGGGGCGGTGGACTGGCTGTGCGTGCCCAGCTTCGACTCGCCGAGTGTGTTCGGCAGCCTGCTCGACCGCGAGGCCGGCGCCTTCCGGCTGGGGCCGTTCGGGATCAACGTCCCGGCCTCGCGGAACTACGTGCCGGGGACCAACGTGCTGGTCACGACCTGGCAGGCGCCGATCGGCTGGGTCGAGGTCCACGACGCCCTGAGCATCGGGCCCCGTCAGGGCGAGGACAGCGTCACCCCCCACACCCGGCCGCCGGCCGACGACGACGCCGACCACCTGCTGGTCCGCACCGTCACCTGCATCGACGGCGAGGTCGAGATCGACCTGGTCTGCGAGCCGGTGTTCGACTACGGCCGGACCCCGGCCACCTGGACCCTGGCCGACGGCCGCCACGCCGCCGAGGCCACCGGCGCCGGCCAGACCCTGACCCTGCGGACCGACATGGAGCTCGGGGTCGAGGGCGGCCGGGTCCGTGCCCGCCACGTCCTCCGGGAGGGCGAGCGCTGCTACTGCGTGCTGTCGTGGGCGCCGGGCGCCGAGCTGCCCGGCGACGTCGACGCGGCCGCCGCCCGCCTGGAGGCCACCGTCCGGTACTGGCGGGCCTGGCTGTCGCGGGCCCGGTTCCCCGACCACCGCTGGCGCCAGCCGATCCGCCGTTCGGCGCTGGCCATCAAGGGGCTCACCTACATGCCGACGGGGGCGACGGTGGCCGCCCTCACCACCTCGTTGCCCGAGACCCCGGGTGGGGAGCGCAACTGGGACTACCGCTACACCTGGATGCGGGACGCCACCTTCACCCTCCAGGCCCTGCACTACCTCAACCTGGACTGGGAGGCCGACGAGTTCATGCAGTTCGTCGCCGACCTGGAACCCAACAGCGACGGCGCGCTGCAGATCATGTACGGCATCGACGGCCGCCGGGACCTGACCGAGTCGACCCGCGACGACCTGTCGGGCTATGCCGGTGCTCGTCCGGTGCGGGTCGGCAACGGGGCCTTCGATCAGCGCCAGAACGACGTCTATGGGGCGGTGCTGGACTCGGTGCTGTTGCACACCCGCCGCAGCCAGCGCCTGCCCCGGCGGCTGTGGCCGGTCGTCCAGGCCCAGGCGGCCTGCGCCAATGCCGTCTGGCGTGAGCCCGACCAGGGGATCTGGGAGGCGAGGGGCAAGCCGCAGCACTATGTGTCGTCCAAGCTGATGTGCTGGGTGGCCATGGACCGCGCGGCCAAGCTGGCCGAGATCCGCGGCGACCCGGAGCTGCGCGACAGCTGGCGGGCCACCGCCGAGGAGATCCGGGCCGACATCCTCGCCAACGGGGTCAGTGACCAGGGCGTGCTGCGCCAGCACTACGCCACCGACGCCCTCGACGCCTCCAACCTGCTGGCGGCGATCTTCGGGTTCCTGCCCGGCGACGACGAGCGGATGCGCAACACCGTGCTGGCCATCGCCGACGAGCTGACCGAGCACGGGTTCGTGCTGCGCTACCGCACCGACGAGACCGACGACGGCCTCTCGGGCAAGGAGGGGACCTTCCTGATCTGCTCGTTCTGGCTGGTGTCGGGGCTGGCCGTGATCGGCGAGGACCAGCGGGCCCGCGACCTGATGGAGCGCCTCCTGCACGAGGCGTCGCCGTTGGGGCTGTACGCCGAGGAGCTGGACGCCGACACCGGCCGCCACCTGGGGAACTTCCCCCAGGCGTTCTCGCATCTCGCCCTCATCGAGGCGGCCGGCCGCATCATCGTCAGGGAACGCATCGCCGAATTCCGGGGCTGACCACAAGGAGGCAGGAGCATGCCCATCGACACGTTCATCGCCTATGTCGGCGTGTACCCCGACGTGGCCGGCGCCGAAGCCGACTACGACCTGGTCAAGGACCTGCACGTCGAGGCCGGGCTGATCGACGCCTACGACGCCGCGGTGATCGAGCGCCGGGACAACGGCAAGGTGCGGATCGTCAAGAAGCACGAGACCCCGACCCGGGTCGGCGGGGTCCTCGGCGGCGGGGTGGGGCTGGCCACCGGGCTGGTGGTCGCCCTGTTCCCCTTCGCCGCCATCGGGGGCGGCCTGCTGGCCGCCACCACCGCCGGCGGGGCGGTGCTGGGGGCGGTGGCCGGCCACGCCGCCGCCGGCATGAGCCGCCACGACCTCAAGGAGCTGGGCGAGCAGCTGGACGCCGGCCAGGCCGGCCTGGTCGTGGTCGGCGTGTCCGACATGGGCGCCAAGATCGAGCGGGCCATGCGCCACGCCGAGAAGGTCCAGGCCAAGGAACTCAAGGCCGACCCCGCCGAGATCGAGCGCGACGCCAGCAGCGCCGGCGGCTGACCGACGCCGGTCGCCCGGGTCGCCGGCTAGGGCTTGCGGCCCACCCCGGCGACCTGGTCCATCTCGGGGAAGAAGGTGCGGCCGGGATCGGGCCGCCACCGCGGGCACGACACCACCCCGGGGTCCACCAGCTCCAGCCCCTCGAAGAACTCGGCGATCTGGCGGGCGCTGCGCAGCCGGTAGGGGACCGCACCGGTCCGGTTGTAGAGCTGCTGGGCCTCCACACCGGCCGGGTAGAAGTCGTTGGTCCCCTCGCAGATGGTCAGGTAGCTGCCCGACGGCAGGGCGTCCAGCAGCCGGGCCACGATCGCCCGGGCCCCGTCGTCGTCCTCGATGTGGCCGAGGATCCCCAGCAGCATCAGGGCGACCGGGCGCTTGAAGTCCAGGGTCTGGCCGGCGGCGGCCAGGATCTGGTCCGGGTCGTGCAGGTCGGCGTCGACGTAGGCGGTGGTCGCCCGCGTGCTGGTGAGCAGGGCGCGGGCATGGGTCAGGACCACCGGGTCGTTGTCGACGTACACGACCCTGACGTCGGGGGCCACCCGCTCGGCGACCTCGTGGGTGTTGTCCACGGTCGGCAGGCCGGTGCCGATGTCCAGGAACTGCCGGATCCCGGCCTCGCCGGCCAGGTAGCGGACGGCCCGGGCGAGGAACTGGCGCGAGGCGCGGGCCACGTCGACGATCGCGGGATAGATCGCCCGGTACTCGTCCCCGGCCACGCGGTCGATCGGGTAGTTGTCCTTGCCGCCGAGCCAGTAGTTCCAGATCCGGGCCGAGTTCGGCACCGAGGTGTCGATCTCGGGCGGTTCCCGACCCTGGTCGGGGGCGTACGAGCTGTGGACCACGGCGGCGCTCCTCGAGGCGGTGTCGCCCGCTACGCAACCGCAGCGCCCGCAGCCTGTCAACCGCGTGGCGGTGGCGACGCCGCTTCATGGGGTAGAAGAGGCCCGGCGGCGGGGGACCCGGCGCAGGTCCAGAACAGGGGGAACCACCTCGGATGAGCACCGTCTCGGACGTCGTGCCGGCGTCGTGTGACAGCCTGGTCCAGGTCCGGCAGCCGACCCGGCCGCTGGGCCGGTGGCTCCTGCGGCACCGGGTCGAGGAGGTCGAGGGGCCCGAGGCCAGGGAGACCACCACCGACCAGCACCCCTGGTGGCAGGTGATGTGCCTGACCGGGGTCGACTACTTCTCGACCCTGAGCTACCTGCCGGGGATCGCGATCGTGGCCGCCGGCGCCCTCTCGCCGCTCGCCACCCTGCTGATCGTGCTCCTGACCCTGTTCGGGATGCTGCCGGTGTACCGGCGGGTGGCCGCCGAGAGTCCCCACGGGCACGGGTCGGTGGCCATGCTGGAGCGGCTGCTGTCGTTCTGGGGCGGCAAGCTGTTCGTCCTGTGCCTGCTAGGCTTCGTGGCCACCTCGTGGATCATCACCATCACCCTGTCGTCGGCCGACGCCACCGCCCACATCGTCGAGAACCCCTTCACCCCCGAGCCGCTCCGCGACCAGCGGGTCGCCATCACCCTGGCCCTGCTGGCCGTGCTCGGCGCGGTGTTCCTGGCCGGGTTCCGCGAGGCGGTCCGGATCGCCATCCCCCTGGTGGCCGGCTACCTGCTGCTCAACGCCGTCGTGGTCGCCGCCGGGTTCGCCGAGCTGGCCGCCCACCCCGAGCGGGTGACCGGCTGGCGCGAGGCCCTGACCTCCGCCCACGGCGGCTTCGGCGGGATGCTGGGCACGGCCGTGCTCGCCTTCCCCCTGCTGGTGCTGGGCCTGTCGGGGTTCGAGACCGGCGTCAGCATGATGCCCCTGGTCAGGGCCGACGGCCGGGGCGACCAGGAGCGGCTGGCGGCGCGGATCCGCAACACCCGCCGGCTGCTCACCACCGCGGCCGCCATCATGAGCGTCTACCTGCTCGCGACCACGCTGGTGACGACCCTGCTGATCCCCCCGGCCGAGTTCGAGGCCGGGGGCCAGGCCAGCGGCCGCGCCCTCGCCTACCTGGCCCACGAGTACCTCGGCAACGGCTTCGGCACCCTCTACGACGTCAGCTCCATCCTGATCCTGTGGTTCGCCGGGGCGTCGGCCATGGCCGGGCTGATCAACATCGTGCCCCGCTACCTGCCCGGGTACGGGATGGCGCCGGAGTGGGGGCGGGCGGTGCGGCCGGTGGTGCTCGTCTACACCGCCCTGTGCGTGATCACCACCATCATCTTCAAGGCCGACGTGGAGGCCCAGGCGGGCGCGTACGCCACCGGGATCCTGGCCATGATGGTGTCGGCCGCGTTCGCGGTCACGGTGGCCGCCCGCCGGGGGCGGCGGCCCCTGGCCGTGGCCGGGTTCGGCCTGGTCACCCTCGTGCTCGTCTACGCCCTGGTCGACAACGTCCTGGAGAAGCCGGACGGCATCGCCATCTCCTTCGGCTTCATCGTCGGCATCCTGGTCGTGTCGCTCGTCTCACGGGTCTGGCGCAGCACCGAGCTGCGGGCCAGCCGCATCGACTTCGACGACCGGGCCCGCCAGTTCATCGCCGAGGCCATCCGCCGCGGCGGCCTGCACATCATCGCCAACAAGCGCCAGGCCGGCGACGCCCGCGAGTACGACCTCAAGGAGCGCGAGCAGCGCGACATGAACCCCATCCCGGCCGACGCGCCGGTGCTGTTCCTCGAGGTCACCGTGACCGACCCGTCGGACTTCTCCGGGGTCCTGGAGGTCCGCGGGGTCCAGGTCGACGGCCACCGGGTGCTGCGCACCGAGAGCCCGGTGGTCCCCAACGCGCTGGCCGCCCTGCTGCTGTGCCTGGCCAAGGTCAGCGGCCTGCGGCCCCACTGCTACTTCGAGTGGGCGGAGGGCCATCCCGCGGCCAACCTCCTGCGCTACCTGCTGTTCGGCCAGGGCGACACCGCCCCGGTGACCCGCGAGGTCCTCCGCGAGGTCGAGCCCGACCCGCGCCGGCGCCCGGCCATCCACGTGGGCGGCTGACGGCCGTGGGGTCCGCTGTGCCGTTGGCTCCGGGCCTGGAGGCCGCGTTCCGCCACACCGTGACCCGGGCTGACACCGCCACCGCCGTCGGCAGCGGCGAGGTGCCGGTGCTGGCCACCCCGCGGGTCCTCGCCCTGGCCGAGCGGGCCACGGTGGCCGCGGTGGCCGGCGCCCTTGAGCCGGGCGCGACCACCGTCGGCACCCGGGTCGAGCTCGACCACCTGGCCCCCAGCCCGGTCGGGGCCGAGGTCGCGGTGCACGCCGTGCTCGAGCGGGTCGAGGGGCGGCGCCTCCAGTTCGCCGTCCGATTGCTTGACGGCGACCGGCTGGTGGCCCGCGGGCTGGTCACCAGGGTGGTGGTGGACGCCGCCGCCTTCGTCCGGGACGCCGGCAGCGGGCCCACCACCTGATCGGCGCTGGGTCAGCGCCAGAGGACGGCGTGGTAGTCGCCGCCGGCGCTGTCACTGCCGCCGACGATCCAGCCGTGGTTGTTGATGTCGAAGGCGCGGCTGCCGTTCTCGCCGCCGTCGGCCAGCACGCCGAGGTCGGTCATGACGCCGTGGCGCCAGACGAACGCCCGCCCCCGCCCCGCGGCGGTGGTGGCCTGGCCGACCACGGCGCCGTGGTCGTTGATGCCGGCGGCCGAGCTGAAGTCGCCGCCCAGGGTGCCGAGGTCGATCCGGCGGCCCTTGGACCAGAGGAACGCGTGGTTGAACGCGGCCGCCGCCGGGGCCGAGTTGCCGGCGACCTGGCCGGCCTCGTTGATGGCCACGCCCTCGCTGTAGGGCACGTCGGCGGCGTCCAGGTCGGTCAGGTGGCCGCGCCGCAGCCGGTAGGCGTGGAACGTCTCGCCCAGCGGCACGCCGCCGGTGACCTGCCCGCGGTCGTTGACGTCAGAGGCGGTGGCGAAGGC
>DASZON010000486.1:0-4219 GCA_035550755.1 Actinomycetota bacterium
GTTTGGGCTCGGCGTCGCCGGTGCTGACCGCCACCTTCAGGCCCTTGGCGTTGGTCACCGGATCACCGTTGTTGGTGATGATCAGCTGCACGCTGTTGGTCACGCCGGCATAGGCGGGCTCGGTGCCAAACCCGACCTCGACGTTGTAGTTGGCCACCTTGTGGTCCTCGTGGGCGAGGGCCGGCACGCCCAGCAGGGGCACCAGCAGCACGGCCAGGACGGCCGCGACGGTGGTGGCGGTTCGCTTGCGCATGGGGTCCTCCCGAAGCCAGCTATGGAGCAGGGGACCGCGGTGCCGCGGTCTCCCTGGCGATCTCCTGCGATCAGGCGGCGGGCGCGGGCGGAGCGCGGCCGCCCAGTCCTGCGGCGAGGAGGATGGCCGGGCGGACCCAGCCGGTGGGGCGGGGGCGGGCGGCGCGGGCGTCGGGGCGGGCGGCGCGGCGGCGGCGGAGGGCGCGGCCGGCGACCTCGGCGGCCCGGCCGGCCCAGGCCAGCCCGAGGGCGAGGCCCGCCGCGACCAGCAGCTGGACGGCGACGCCGATGAGCAGCAGGCGGGCGTCCACCGGCCCCCAGAGCGGGAACCCGGCCGCGAGCCGCTCGATCAGCTCCTGGACGAGGTAGATGGTGATCTGGAGCAGGGCCAGGCGGGCGGCCAGGCGGCCGAGGGGCTCGCCGGCCGGGCGGCCCGAGGGCCGCAGCCCGGCCCGGAAGCTCCTGGCCAGGGTCGCCCCGAGCGACCCCAGGCCGAGCACGATGGCGGCCGCGATCGCCGCCGACCAGTACTGGTGGCCGCTGCCGGCCAGCAGGGCCAGGCGGGGGCCGGGCTGGGGGACGGCCAGGGCGTAGGCGAACGCGTGCCCGGCCACCGCCCCGGCGACCGCCGCGCCGGCCAGCGGCAGCCGGCGGGCAATTCCACGCACCTCCATCGCCAAAGCATACGCGGCCAGCACGCCCGCGGTTCATTCGCCCCGGCCGGGGCTGGGTCAGCGGCGGTCCAGGGCCGCCGGGTCGAACCCGAAGGGGAGCTCCAGGCGGTTGGCGGCCAGCAGCTCGGTGTCGGACAGCAGCTTGGCCGTGGGGCCGTCGGCGGTGATCCGGCCGTCGTTGAGGATCAGGGCCCGTTGGCAGAGCTGGAGGGCGTAGGGCAGGTCGTGGGTGACCATGAGGGTAGTGATGTCCAGGCTCTCGACGATCTCGGCCAGCTCCCGGCGGCTGGCCGGGTCCAGGTTGGAGGACGGCTCGTCCAGGACCAGGACCTCGGGCTCCATGGCCAGGACGGTGGCCACCGCGACCCGCCGCCGCTGCCCGAACGACAGGTGGTGGGGCGGCCGGGAGGCGTGCTCCTCCATCCCCACCGCGGCCAGGGCGCCCTTGACCCGGGTCTCCAGCTCGGCCCCGCGCAGGCCCAGGTTGGCCGGGCCGAAGGCCACGTCCTCGGCCACCGTGGGCATGAACAGCTGGTCGTCGGGGTCCTGGAAGACGATCCCGACCCGGCGCCGGATCTCCCGGAGGTGCTCGGGGGCCACCGGCAGCCCGGCCACCGCGACCCGGCCCGCGCCCGCCAGCAGCACCCCGTTGAGCTGCAGGACCAGGGTGGTCTTGCCGGCCCCGTTGGGCCCGAGCAGGGCGACCCGCTCGCCCCGGCGGACGGTGAAGCTCACCCCGTACAGCGCCTGGTGCCCGTCCGGGTAGGCGAAGGCGACCCCGTCGACCTCCAGGGCGAGGGGCCCGGTCCCGGGGGGCCCGGGCGTCATGGTCACAGCCGGACCCCCCAGGCGGTGGCCGCGACCAGGACGGCCGTGGCCGGCACGGCCAGGGCGGCCAGCCACTGGGCGCGGGTCGCGTCCAGGTCGTGGGCGACCGGCATGGACCCGGTGTAGCCGCGCGACACCATCGCCAGGTAGACGCGCTCGCCCCGCTCGTAGGAACGGATGAACAGCGTCCCGGCGGAGGCGGCCACGGCCCTGGCCTGCCAGATCCAGCGGGGGTCGTGGCCGCGGGAGATGCGGGCGATGCGCATGCGCCGGACCTCGTCGGCGATCACGTCGGCGTAGCGGACCATGAAGCTGGCGATGACCGTCAGCGCCTTGGGCAGCCGCAGCCGCTCCAGGCCGCCGAGCAGCTCGGCCACGGGCGTGGTGGCGGCCAGGATCGCCGACGCCGTCACCCCGAGGGTGCCCTTGACCAGGATGTTCCAGGCCCCCCAGAGCCCGCCGACGGCCAGCGACATCCCCAGGACCTCGACCCGCTCGCCGTGGCCGACGATCGGCAGGAACAGCGCGAAGGCCAGGAACGGCAGCTCGATGAGGAGCCGCTTGGCCAGGGTGGCCGGCGGGATCCGGGCGACGGCGGCGAGGGCGGCCAGCAGCAGCCCGTAGAGGCCGAAGGCCCAGAACGCCTCCCGGGGGGTGGCCACCACGGCCAGGACGAACAGCAGGGTGGCCGCGATCTTGCACTGGGGCCGGGCGCGGTGCAGCGGGCTCGTCCCTGGAAGGTAGAGCGGGTGGGCGTGCGAGGCGCCCATCCGGTCAGGGGGCCCGGGTCGGGGCCGCGCCCTTGCGGTTCCCCGACCCCGACCGCATGGCCCGCAGCAGGGCGAACAGGGTCAGCCCGATGCCGAAGGTGACCAGGACGCCGACCAGCCCGGAGATGGCCCTGGACACCCGGTCGTTGCCGACGCCCTTGACCGCGTACCCGGCCAGAGGCCCGTTCTCGAACAGGTGCTCCTTGGCGGAGGCGGCGATGCCGTGGTCCTCGGCGACCTTGTTGAGCCCGTCGGGGGCGCTGGAGGCGAACCCGCTCACCAGCATGGCCAGCCCGAGGGCGACCAGCAGGCCGCCGAGCAGGAACAGCCGCAGGTTGGAGCGCATGGGTCAGCGCACCTTCCCCGCCGCCTCGCGCGTCGCGGCGTCCAGGACCAGCGGCGCCTTGAGATCGGCGGCACCGTAGACCAGGTCGGGGCGGACGGCCAGCACCGCGGCCACGGTCAGGGCGGTGATGATGCCCTCGCCGATGCCGATCAGGGTGTGGACACCGACCATCGCCGCGAGCACCGTGCCCACCGGGGCGCCGCCCGTACCGCCGATGGCGTACTCGACCACGAACGCGATCGAGGCCAGCACCACCGAGATCCCGGCGGCCACCCCGGCCGCGATCGTCACCCCGGTTTTTGTCGCCGCCAGGGCCCGCCGCAGCAGCAGGAAGACCGCGTAGCCGCCCCAGGCGGTGACCAGGGCCATGTTGACGATGTTGAGGCCGAGGGCGCTGAGGCCGCCGTCGGCGAACAGCAGGGCCTGGACGACCAGGACCACGGAGACGCAGAGCGCCCCCGCCCAGGGGCCGACCAGGATGGCCGCCAGGGCTCCGCCCAGCAGGTGGCCGCTGGTCCCGGCGGCCACCGGGAAGTTCAGCATCTGCACGGCGAAGATGTAGGCGGCGACCAGCCCGGCCAGGGGGGCCTGCCGCTCCTGGAGCGTCTGGGCGGCGCGGCGCAGGCTGACCCCGACCCCGCCGGCGGCCACGGCCCCGGCGGCCAGCGAGGTTGGCGCGTTGATGAAGCCGTCGGGTATGTGCACCTGGCCTCCCTCCCCCGCGGGCACAGTTGCGAGCGGGTTGCATCTATATGCAGCTTGCAACTGTAAGGCCCACCCCCGACAAGCGCAACGGCCGGGTAGCATCGCCGCGACAGGGGGAACGCCCATGAACCGCCGGACCGGGCTGGTCGCGCCGCTGGCCCTGACCCTCGCCGCCGTCCTCATGGCCGGCGGCTGCTCGCGAGGCGGCGACCCGGCGCCGGCCGGAGGCGCCGCCGCGCCCTCCACCGCGGCCCCGGCCACCTCGGCGTCGGCGGCCCCGTCCACCACGGCCGCGACCGCGACCACGGCCCGCAGGCCCGACCTGGTCCGCTACCGGTTCCCGGTGGCCGGCTGCCGGACCAGCTACGCCAACGCCCACCACGACTATCCGGCGGCCGACATGTTCACCCGGCGGAACTGCACCTTCGTGGCCCCGGTGGACGGCCGGGTCGACGAGGTCACCCGGACCGACCGCTGGGACCCGGCGACCAACCGGGGCGCCGACCGCGGCGGCCGCTCGGTGTCGGTGGTCGGGGTGGACGGGGTCCGCTACTACGGCTCCCACCTGGAGGCGGTCCTCCCCGGCGTGGTCCCCGGCCTCCGGGTCCGGGCCGGGCAGCCGCTGGGCCGGATCGGCAACTCGG
>DASZON010000487.1:0-3124 GCA_035550755.1 Actinomycetota bacterium
GCGCGTGGACCAGGGCGGCCTGGGCGTGCCGGTCCACGCGGGAGGCCTCGCGGCGGAGGCGGTCGATGCCCTTGTTGCGGGCGGTGGTGATGATCCAGCCGGCCGGGCTGGGCGGCAGCCCGGCCTCGGGCCAGCGGGCCACCGCGGCCACGAAGGCCTCCTGGACCGCCTCCTCGGCCACGTCGATGTCCCCGAACACCCGGACCAGCACGGCCACGGCCCGGCCGTGCTGCTCGCGGAAGACATGCTCGATCTCCGAGGTGGTCGCGGGCACGCCGGCGCTCAGTCCCCTGGGTCGCCCAGGAAGGGGCGGACCTCGATCGGCAGGCTGGTGGCCTCGGCCAGCCGCGCCGCCCAGCCAAGGGCCGCGTCCAGGTCGGGGGCGTCGACGACGGTGAACCCGCCGACGTGCTCCTTGCCCTCGGTGTAGGGGCCGTCGGTCATCAGCACCTCGCCGTCCCTGGACCGGACGACGGTGGCCGTGCTCGGCGGGTGCAGGCCGGCGGCGAACACCCAGGCTCCGGCCGCCCGCAGGTCGGTGTTCAGGGCCTCGAGGTCGGCCATGATCCTGTCGAGGACCTCGGGCTCGGGGACCGGCCCGTCGGGCTGGTAGACGCTGAGCAGGTACCGGGTCACGCGCTTCTCCTCTGATTCGGTTCGGTGGTCGGCTCATCTTCTACACGAACGGCCGTGGCCAGATTCGACAGCCCTGGAACCGCGCATTCCGGATGATCAGGGATGGATTGACCAGGATCGGCGAATCTCGTAGGTTCCGCCCGGCTCAGGGCTGTCTCAGGAAAGGGACACTGTGGTGGGGGGCGCGTTCCCGGCCGATCAGGCCGGTCCGGGTGGCGGGCGCCGGCCCGTCGACCGCCGTGCGTTCCTGCGGCTGGCCGGGGCGGCCGCCGCCGGTGGCGCGCTGGCCGCCTGCAGCCCCGGCGTCTCGGGGAGCGAGGTGCGGCCGGTCCGGCTCGGCTACGTGTCGCCGCAGAGCGGCCCGTTCGTGTCCTTCGGCGAGGCCGACGGGTTCGTGCTCGACGGTGTCCGGGCGAGGCTGCGCGACGGGCTCACCATCGGCCGCCGCTCCTACCCGGTCGAGGTCGTCGTCAAGGACAGCCAGTCCGACCCCGAGCGGGCGGCCACGGTCGCCGGCGACCTGCTCCGGCGCGAGCGCATCGACCTGATGCTTACCTCCTCGACGCCCGAGACCACCAACCCGGTAGCCGACGTCTGCGAGCGCGCTGGCGTGCCCTGCATCTCCACCTTCACCCCCTGGCAGTCGCACTTCTTCGGCCGCAAGGGCGACCCCGGGAAGCCGTTCAAGTGGACCTACCACTTCTACTGGGGCCTCGAGGACGTCATCGCGGTGTTCACCGACATGTGGGACGCCGTCCCCACCAACAAGGTGGTCGGCGCCCTGTGGCCGGACGACCCCGACGGCTACGCCTGGAGCAACGGCGAGCGTGGCTTCCCGCCCGAGCTGGAGCAGCGCGGCTACAAGGTCGTCGACCCGGGCCGCTACCACGGCGACGGCGACGACTACCGCCCGGTCATCCGCAAGCTCCAGGAGGGGAACGTCGAGATCATCACCGGCGTCCCCACCCCGCCCGACTTCGCCACCTTCTGGAAGCAGGCCGGTGACGAGGGCCTGCGGCCCAAGGTGGCGTCGATGGGCCGGGCCCTGCTGTTCCCGGCCTTCATCGAGGCCATGGGGCCGACCGCCGAGGGGCTGACCATCGCCGCCGGCTGGAGCCCCAGCCACCCGTTCCGCTCGTCCCTGACCGGGGCGACGGCGGCGGAGATCGCCGCCGACTACACCCGCCAGACCGAGCGGCAGTGGACCCAGCCGATCGGTTTCGCGCACGCCCTGTTCGAGGTCGCCATCGACGTCCTCCGGCGGGCGGGCACCCCCGACGACCGCGAGGCGATCGTGCGGGCGATCGCCGCCACCAAGCTGGACACGGTCGTCGGCCGCGTCTCCTGGGCCAAGGGGCCCCTGCCCAACATCGCCAAGACCCCGCTGGTCGGCGGGCAGTGGCGGCGCGGCGGCACCTTCCCGTTCGAGCTGGCGATCGTCAGCAACCGCGCCCACCCCGAGATCGGGCTCACCGGTCAGCTCGGGGCCATCGTCTAACCTCAGAAGGCCGCATCCATGCTGCAGAACGCTTCGATCAAGACCAAGCTCGCCGCCATCCTGATCCTGCCGCTGCTGAGCCTGGGCGTGCTCGCCGGCATGCGGGTCGGCGACAACCTGACCAGGGGCCGCCAGGCCGACCGGATGCACGACATCACCACCTTCGCGCTCAGCCTGTCCGGCCTGGTCCACGAGCTCCAGCGCGAGCGGGACCTGTCCGCCGGCTACGTCGGCAGCGACAAGACCAGCGGCTACGGCCAGATGATCGCCCAGCGGGTGGCCGTCAACCAGGCCCTCAAGGGGTTCCGGGGCAAGCTCCGGCGCACCGACCTCACCCCCTACAGCCAGCGCCTTCAGGCCCGCTTCGAGGCCGCCGAGGCGTCGCTCGGCCAGCTCGACGCCCAGCGCGACGACATCGGCGAGACCGGCCAGCCGGTCACCGTCGCCGGGGTCCTGCGCTACTACAACGGCGTCATCACCGAGCTGATCGACGTCAACACCCAGATCCCGGCCGACTCGAACGACAGCGCCCTGGCCGGGACCATCTCGACCTTCGTGGCCCTGTCCCGGGCCATCGAGTACACCAGCCGCGAGCGCGGCTTCCTGAACGCGGTGCTGGCCGGCGAGCGCTTCCCGCCGGGCGCGACCCGGGAGCTGGCCTCGATCATCGGCGCCGAGGACACCTGGCTGGCCCAGTTCCGGGGGCTGGCCACCCCCGAGCAGGCCCGACTGCTCACCCAGGCCGAGGACGACCCGGACATGGCCAGGGCCGCGGCCCTGCGGCGGCGGATCCTGCCCGACGCCCGCCCACCCAACCCCCGCGTCGACCACAAGCAGTGGTTCCTGGTGATGAGCGCCAAGATCGACCTGGAGCGGGCGGTCGCGGTCCGGCTGGCCTCGGACGTGGCCGACGTCAGCCAGGCAGGCAAGGCGGCCGCCGACCGGGCCGCCGTGACCAGCACCACCATCATCGCCGTGGTCCTGGCCCTC
>DASZON010000488.1:0-4370 GCA_035550755.1 Actinomycetota bacterium
GAGGCCGACCTCCTGACCGAGGTCCAGTGGCCGATCAGGTGAGCCCGAGGGCGTCGCGGAGGAAGGCCAGCTGGAGGTGGAGGAGGTTCTCGGCCACCGCCTCCTGGGCGGCCAGGTGGGTGACGCCGGACAGGGGCAGGACGTTGTGGGGGCGGCCGGCGGCCAGCAGCAGGCCGGACAGGCGCAGGGTGTGGGCGGCGACCACGTTGTCGTCGGCCAGGCCGTGGACCAGCAGCAGGGGGCGTTCCAGCTTGGCCGCGTCGGCCAGCAGGGAGCTGCGCCGGTAGGCGTCGGGGTCGGCGGCCGGGCGGCCGAGGTAGCGCTCGGTGTAGTGGGTGTCGTACAGGCGCCAGTCGGTCACCGGGGCGCCGGCCACGGCGGCCGCGAACACCTCGGGGCGGCGCAGCACGGCCAGGGCGGCCAGGTAGCCGCCGAACGACCAGCCGCGGATGGCCACCCTGGAGAGGTCGAGCTCGGGGTGGTCGGCGGCCACGGCGTGGAGGGCCTCGACCTGGTCGTCGAGGACCGGGCCGGCCAGGTCGCGCCAGATCGCCCGCTCCCAGGCCGGCCCGCGGCCGGGGGTGCCGCGGCCGTCGGTGACCAGGACGGCGAACCCCTGGTCGGCGAACCACTTGGAGACCAGGAAGCGGTCGCGGGCGGCCACGACCTGGCGGTGGTGGGGGCCGCCGTAGGGGTCGAGCAGCACCGGCAGGCGAGCGGCGGCGGGCCGGTCGGGGAGGAGCAGGGCGCAGCGCAGCTCGCGGGGGCCGGCCCGCAGCAGCCGGGGCCTCGGGACCAGGCCCGGGGACCGGGCCGCCGAGGCGACGGGCAGGGGCGGGCGACCGGGGGCGTGCACGGTGGTGGCGGTGTTGTCGTGGTCCAGGTCGGCCCGGGTGACCACCATGACCGGGCCGGCGTTGGTGGCGGCATGCAGGCCGGGCCCGCCGGTGAGGCGCTCGGGGGCGGCGCCGGGCGCGACCCGCCACAGCTGGACCTCGGTCGGCTCCTCGCCCCCGGCGACCACCACGGCCCCGCCGGCGACGGCCACCACCTGGACGACCTGGAGCCCCGGCGGGGTCACGGGCCGGCCGCCGACGGTCAGCCGCCTGGTGTCGCAGGCCGGGTCGTCGGCGGTCATCACCAGCTGCCCGTCGAGCCAGGCCGGGGTCCCGGCGACGAGCTCGACCCAGGCCGGGTCGTGCTGGGCGGCCAGCTCGGCGGTCTCGCCGGTGCCCGGGTCGGCGGACAGGACCCGGATGGCGGTCTGGTCGCGCGACTGGACCAGCAGGGTCAGGGGACCGCCGGGGTCCCAGCCCACCGAGGCCAGGTACGGGAACCCAGCCCGGTCCCAGGCGACCTCGACCCGGCCGCCGTCCAGGTCGAGGACATGCAGGCCGACGTCGGCGTTGGCGGTGCCGGCGGCCGGGTAGGGGAGCGCCACCGGCTCGATCGCCGGGTTGGCCGGGTCGGTCAGGTGGAAGCGACCGACCGGGGTGGTGTCGGCCCGGGCCACGGCCAGGCGCCGCCCGTCGGGGTCCCACCAGAACCCGCGGCCCCGCCCCAGCTCCTCGGCGGCCAGGAACTCGGCCAGCCCCCAGGTGACCTCGGGGTCGTCCTCGCCCACCAGGCGGCGCCCCTCCCCGGACCCCCCCGATCCAGCCCCCAGCTCGGCCACGTGGAGGGCCCGGCCGGCGACCCAGGCGACCCGGGTGCCTCCTGGGTCGACCCGGGGGTCGAGGACCCCGCCGGCGGCCGGCAGCTCCCGGACCCCGCCGGGCCCGGCCAGGTCGGCCACGAACAGCCGGCCGGCCAGGGCGAAGCTGGCCACGGTCAGGTCCAGGTCGCCGGCGAAGGCGACGATCCCGCCGGCCCGCTCCCGGGCCCGCTCCCGGCGGGCCCGCTCCCCGGGGGGCAGGTCGCCGGCGTCGCCGTCGAGCAGCCGGGCCGGGTCGGCGACCAGCCGCTCGGCCCCCGACGCCACCTCCAGCACCCACAGCCGGTTGACCGGGTCGTCCCCGGCCGCCGAGCGCAGGAACGCCACCCGGGCGCCGTCGGCCCCGACCTGGAACCCGCGCGGCCGGCCCAGGGTGAACCCCTGGGTCCGGGCGTGCCGCCTGGGGAACGACCCCGCCTCGGCCCCGGGGGCCCCGCTCCCGTGGGCGCTAGCCAAAGCCGACGGCCAGGAAGACGGCGCCGGCGCCGAGGGCGGCGGCCAGGATGATGAACGGCGCCGCCCGCGTCCAGGTCGTCTTGGAGTCGGCGATCACCAGCATGCCGACGGCGAAGGCGCCGTAGCCGACCGCCTGCAGGGTGGGGTCGCGCCGCAGCAGGCTGACCAGCCCGATGCCGAGCACGATGAAGTAGACGTAGAGCGCGACCTTGGGGTGCAGGAGCATCGGCCGCTCGTACACCCGGCCCTTGCGGTCGACGTCGCCGACCTGGGCCTTCTTCAGCAGCTGGGCCTGGGGCCGGCTCCCGCCGGCCGGCCGGGCCGGGCGCTTGGTCGCCGTCTTGGCGGCCGTCCTGGTCTTGGCCTGGGGCTGTTCCGCCTTGGGCGGCGGCTCGTAGCCGGCCTCCCGGCGGGCCCGTTGGATCGCGCGCCGCTTGCGGGCCCGCTCCCGGTCCTTTCGTGCCACCCGTTCACCTCCCGAAGCGCCGCTGCCGCTGGGCATAGGATCGCAGGGCGCGAAGGAAGTCCACCTTACGGAAATCCGGCCAGTACGTGTCGGCGAAGTAGTACTCGGCGTGGGCCGACTGCCACAGCAGGAACCCCGACAGCCGCACCTCGCCCGAGGTCCGGATGATCAGGTCGGGGTCGGGCATGCCGGCGGTGTACAGGTGACGGGCGATCTCGTCCGGGGTGACCAGGCTGGCGGCCTCCCCCAGCTCCAGGCTCTTGTCGCCGTACTCGGCCAGCAGGCGGCGCACGGCGTCGGCGATCTCCTCCCGGCCGCCGTAGCCGACGGCCACGTGCAGGGTGCCGCCGCCGTGGCCGCGCGAGGCCCGCTCGGCCGCCAGCAGAGCCGCCCGGGTCCGCTCGGGTAGGGCCTGAAGCTGGCCCACGGGCACGATCCGGTAGCCGCCGGGCGCGCCCTCGCGGGCCAGCTGCGCCACCTTGGCCTCGATGATCTGGAGCAGCTCGGCCAGCTCGGCCGGGTCGCGCTCGAGCAGGTTCTCGGTGGACAGCAGCCACAGGGTCACCACCGGGATGCCGAGCTCGGCCGACCAGGCGAGCAGGTGGTCGATCTGGGCGGCGCCGCGGCGGTGGCCCTCGGTCGAGTCCATGCCCAGCTCGCGGGCCCAGCGGCGGTTGCCGTCCAGGATCACCCCCACGTGGCGGGGCAGCCCGCCGTGGCGGCGCAGGTCGGCGGCCAGCCGGCGCTCGTAGAGGCGGTAGAGGAGGTCCGAGGGGCCCATGGGGAAGATGCTACCGCCGCGCTGGTGGGGTAGCGTCCGCTCGGCACGGCGGATGCGGGAATGGAACCGAACCGTCGCCCGGCCGAGGCTGCGGCTACCCTGGGAGCCGACGACGCGGACCACCGGGAGGGCGGCGTGGAGGAGACGACCGGGCAGGAGGGGACCTGGACGTGCGAGCGCTGCGGCGCCGTCCGTCCGGCGGACTGGACATGCAGCTGCGGCGGCAACGGCAAGGGCGAGCGGATCGTCCCCGACGGCTGGGACCCGGACCTGACCCGGACCAGCCGTCCCCGCCTGGGCCTGGTCGCCCGCCCCCAGCCCCCGGAGCCCGAGGCGTAGCCCACGGCCCCTGGCATCCGGCGACCCAGCTGGAGATCCTCCACGCGGCGCCGGCGTTCGCGGTCATCGGGGTGGGGCTGGCGTTCGGGCTGGTGGCGATGCGGGCCGACCCCGACTGGGGCCGCCTGGCCCTGCTGGCCGGGCTGCTGGTCTGCAACCAGTACGCCGCCGGCGCCCTCAACGACGCCGTCGACGCCGACGCCGACGCGGCCGCCGACCGCGACAAGCCGATCCAGCGCGGGGTGATCAGCCGGCGGGCGGTGGCCACGGCGGCGGTGGTCGCCGGGGTCGCCTCGCTCGGGTTCGGGGCGGCGCTCGGGCCGGCCACCTTCGTCCTGGCGGTGGTCGGGCTGGCCTGCGCCTGGTCCTACGACCTGTGGCTCAAGGGGACCATGTTCAGCGCCCTGCCGTTCGCGGTCGCGGTGCCGGTCGTGCCCCTGTTCGGGTACGGGGCGGCCGGGCGGTTCCCGGCCGTGCTGTGGTGGGCCTGGCCGATCGGGGCCCTGCTGGCCGTGGCCACCCACCTGGCCGACGCCCTGCCCGACGTCGAGCGGGACCGGGCCACCGGGGTCCGGGGGCTGGCCACCCGGCTCGGGGTCGGCCGGGCGGCCGCG
>DASZON010000489.1:0-3511 GCA_035550755.1 Actinomycetota bacterium
TGTAGGCGCGCAGCTTGTGGGCGAGCCCGATGCCCCGGCCCTCGTGGCCGCGCAGGTAGACGACCACCCCGAGGCCCTCGTCGGCGATACGGGCCAGGGCGTCCTCCAGCTGGGGGCCGCAGTCGCAGCGCAGGCTGCCGAGGGCGTCGCCGGTCAGGCACTCGGAATGGACCCGCACGAGCACGTTCTCCTCGCCCTGGATGGCCCCCTTGACCAGGGCCAGGTGCTGCTCGCCGTCCAGCAGCGACTCGTAGGCGTAGGCGGTGAAGTCGCCCCAGCGGGTGGGGATGCGGGCCTCGGCGACCCGCTTGACCAGCTTCTCGTGCTGGCGGCGGGAGCGGATCAGGTCGGCGATGGAGATCAGCGGCAGGCCGTGGGCGGCCGCGAACCGCTCCAGCTGGGGCAGGCGGGCCATCTCGCCGCTGTCGTCGACGATCTCGCACAGCACCGCCGCCGGGGCGACGCCGGCCATGCGGGCCAGGTCGACCGCGGCCTCGGTGTGGCCGGCCCGCTTCAGCACCCCGCCCTCGCGGTAGCGCAGGGGGAAGATGTGGCCGGGCCGGACCAGGTCGGCCGGCCGGGTCGCGGGGTCGATCAGGGCCTGGATGGTGGTGGCCCGGTCGGCGGCCGAGATGCCGGTGGTGGTGCCGGCGCGGGCGTCGACCGAGACGGTGAAGGCGGTCCGGTAGGGGGCGGTGTTGGCCGCCACCATCAGCGGCAGGTCGAGCTCGTCGAGCCGCTCCCCGAGCATCGGGGTGCAGATCACCCCGGAGGTGTGGCGGACGAAGAAGCCGACCGTCTCGGGGGTGGCCGCCTCGGCGGTCATGATCAGGTCGCCCTCGTTCTCGCGGTCGGCGTCGTCGACCACCACCACCATGCCCCCGGCGGCCAGGGCGGCCACGGCGTCCTCGACGCCGGCGAAGGCGGTCATTGGCGCACCACCAGCCGCTCGACGTACTTGGCGACCACGTCGACCTCCAGCTGGACCGGGTCGCCGGGGCGCCGGTCGCCCAGGGTGGTGACCTCCAGGGTGTGGGGCACCAGGGCGACCGCGAACCATCCGGGCCCGACCCCGGCGACGGTCAGGCTCACCCCGTCGACCGCGATCGACCCCTTCTCGACCAGGTAGCGCTCCAGGTCGGCCGGGAGCTCGATCCTGACCTCCTCGCCGTCGCCGACCCGGGTGCGGTCGAGCAGCCTGGCGACCCCGTCGACGTGCCCCTGGACGAGGTGGCCGCCGAGACGGCCGCCCAGGGGCAGGGGGCGCTCCAGGTTGACCCTGGCCCCGGGCCGGAGGCCGCCGAGGGCGGTGCGCCGCAGGGTCTCGGCGACCAGGTCGGCCGCGAACCCGGCCGGGGACGGCTCGGCCACGGTCAGGCAGCAGCCGTTGACGGCCACCGACTCGCCGAGGGCGAGCTGGCCGGCCAGCCAGGGGGCCTCGACCTCCAGCCTGGCCCCGCTGCCGCCGGCGACCGCGGCCAGCGCGGCCACGGTGCCGGTCCCTTCCACGATCCCGGTGAACATCAGGCTTCCTCCTCATCGCACGGGAACGCAATGACCCGCAGGTCGTCGCCGAGGCGATCGACCGAGGCCAGCCGCAGGTGGCGGGCGCCGGCCAGGGTGGCCGCCCCGGCCCCGCCGAGCAGCCCCGGGGCGCCGGCGCCGCCGATGGCCAGCGGGGCCAGATACCAGACCAGCCGGTCGGCCAGCCCGGCCCCCCACAGGCTGGCCTGCAGGGTCGGCCCGCCCTCGACCAGCAGCTCCAGCACCCCTCTGGCGGCCAGCCCCCGGAGCAGGTCGTCGAGATCGACGCCGGCCGGCGCCTGCTTGCAGACCAGCACCTCGGCGCCGGCCGCCTTCCAGGCGTCGACCGCCGTCGGTGGGGCGGCCGGGGTGGTGGCGACCAAGGTCGGGGCCTCGCCGTCGAACAGGTGGCCGCCGGGGCCGACCCGGCCGGCGGCGTCGGCCAGCACCCGCAGGGGCTGGCGGCCGGCGTGGCCGGGCAGGCGGACGGTCAGGCGGGGGTCGTCGGCCAGGGCGGTGCCGGCCCCGACGAGCACGGCGTCGGCCTCGGCGCGCAGCCGGTGGCCGTCGGCCCTGGCGGCCGGGCCGGTGATCCACTGGGAGGTGCCGTCGGGGGCTGCCACCTTGCCGTCCAGGCTGGCCGCGGCCTTGAGAGTGACCCGGGGCCGGCCCAGGCGGCGGTGGGTCAGGTAGGCGGCGTTCTGGGTGGCCGCGGCCGCCGCCCCGACCCCGGTGACGACCTCCACCCCGGCGGCCCGCAGCCGGGCTAGCCCGGCCCCGTCGACCCGCGGGTCGGGGTCGGCCATGGCCGCCACCACCCTGGCCACCCCGGCCGCGACCAGGGCGTCGGCGCACGGCGGGGTCCGCCCGTGGTGGGCGCACGGCTCCAGGGTCACGTAGCAGGTCGCTCCGGCGGCCGCCGCCCCGGCCGCGGCCAGGGCCGCCCCCTCGGCATGGGCCCGCCCGGCCGCCTGGTGGAACCCCTCCCCCACCACCCGGCCGTCGCGGACCAGCACCGCCCCCACCATCGGGTTCGGGCTGGTGGCTCGCCGCCCGCCCTCGGCAAGGGCGACCGCGCGGGCCATCCAGGCCTCGTCGGGTTCCGCCGCTGCTGCCACCACTGCCCTCCAGTCCGGGGCGTGGTGGAGGCGACCCCCCCGGACAGCGCAGCCCAGGGCGCGGCCGCCGTCCCCTCTCATCCGGACTGTCACCGTCGGCCCCTGGGTTCCACAGGGTCCACCCCGGCCCAAGCGGGCTGGGGGTCGCGGGCTCTCACCGCCGGTGGGGACTTCCACCCCGCCCCGGAGACGCGCGTTGCTACCTCACCGAGAAGCGTACACCCAGGTCGACGGGCCTAGAAGCCGGGGGCTACCGCTCCGCTCCTTGAGCCCCCGGACCCCTAGAAGCCGGGGGCTACCGCTCCGCTCCTTGAGCCCCCGGACCCCTAGAAGCCGTCGGTGCGGCGGTCGAGGGCGAAGCTGGAGCCCTGCTGGCGCTTGGCCACGTGCTTGAGCTCGGTGGCGGTGGCGACCAGCTCGCGGTGGTTGCTGAAGATGCGCTGGGCGCTGGAGGCGATGCCGAGCGAGACCGAGACGATCGGGAAGCGGCGCAGCTGGCCCTGGCGGTCCTCGAGCTCGATCGACCCGGCGCTGGCGTCCTCGGGGTCGTACAGGGTGGGGATGCGGTCGTCGAAGTCGCCGATGACCCGGCTGGCGAAGGTCTCGGCCGCCTCCGGGGGGACCAGGGCCACGAAGTCGTCGCCGCCGATGTGGCCGACGAACCCGTCGGGGCCGGCCGCGTCCTGGGCGGCCTTGCGCAGCACCTGGGCGAACAGCGAGATGACCTCGTCGCCGCGGAGGAACCCGTAGCGGTCGTTGTAGGACTTGAAGTTGTCCAGGTCGGCGTAGGCGACCGCGACCGACTTGCCCTGCTCCATGCGCGAGGCGATCTCCTGCTCGATCCGGTTGTTGCCGGGCAGGCCGGTCAG
>DASZON010000490.1:0-1759 GCA_035550755.1 Actinomycetota bacterium
CGCCAACCACACCCCCCGCCGCTGATGGCGGTGGTCGACTTGGCGGTCGGCCCGGTCGGGGTCGGCGACCCGGCACAGCTACCCCACCGCCAGGCGCAGCCGCGGCGGATCCAACCCCCCGGCCACCTCCACCAGCATCGGCTCGGCCTCGACGACCACAGGGGCAGGGAGCCGGTGGGTACCATCAGCCAGCACCTTGGCGTGGGCCACCGACAGCTCGCCGTCCATCAGGGCTTGGGCGGTGGCGGGCAAGCGGGCCACGGAACAACGCCCGGGCGGTCCGCACCCTGCCGCTGGCCGCGCTGGTACTCAGGCGGAGTCGCCACCGCAGCCACGACACCGTCGAGACCGCCGGCGCTGCTCCGCCCCAGCAGCCCCCCGGCCATCGACGGTGGCCAGTTCCTCGCAGCCACTGGCCCTCCAAGCCGTCCAGCAGCCGCCGCAACCCCACGACCTCCTCGGCCAAGACAGCGTCCGGCAGCCGGTCCAGATCCTGGGCGGCGAGCTCCCTGGCGGCCGCGGTCAGCGACGCCAGCGCGTCTGGCGGCGCGGGAGGTGGTTGGACCGGACCCTGGGTCGAAGGTGTGTTCGAGTCCATGGGGGCAACCGATCAACCCCACCCCGGAACACATGCACCCACCCGAATATGGACAACCGTGCCTGGACCGCTCTGGGCGCCGGCAACCAGCAGGTCCCGCGGCCCGAGTTGCCGGGCCGAACGGCCCAGCCCCAACCATCGGTGCCACACCGCTCCAAGAGGCCTGGGGAGCGACCACCGTGTCAGCGAACAGCTGGAGCCCGACACCAGAACGACCGTGCCAGGCGAGTACATGGGGCCCAAACAAACCCGAACCACCGCGCCCGGCGACCCTAGGGCCAAGCGACCAGGCGCCGGCCCCCGCCTGGTACCACCGACGCCCGGCAGCTACCCGAAGCCCAGCCCGCCCACACCACGAACCGCTGCGCACACCCCTCCCCTGCCGGGTCAGGTGGACGGGGCGGACCCCGGGAGGTCGTCGGCCGACCCGGAGATGAGGATCCGGTTCTCCTCGACGGACCGGACCCGGTCCCAGTCGACGTAGCGGCCGTCGTGGAGCAGCCGGCCGGTCACCAGCTTGAGCAGGAAGGGCCCGTGCATCTGGCGGCGGCCGTAGCCGAGGCGGACGCCGATGGCGCGGCCGCCGAGGAGCAGGCCGTCCACCCGCAGGCTCGCCCCGAACGAGCCGACCAGGGGGCCGTCCTGGACCAGGCGGACGTCGTGGACGCGGCCGGCGTGGCGGCCCGCCTCGTCGACGACGTCGGCGCCGAGCAGGTCACTTAACCGGACTGCGCATCACCAAAACCACTGGATCCCTGATGGCGATCAGCGGGAAGTAGGTGAGGGGCAGGGCGGCCGCCGACAGCACGATCGAGTACTCGGTGACGGTGACCGGGTCGATGGTGGTCAGCACCAGCCCGGCCCCGGCCAGGATCGACAGCAGCACGATCAGGTGGAAGCGGGGCGCCTCGGCCGGACGCACGAACTTGCCCCACTGGAAGCCGAAGTTCTGGGCGATCGTGTAGCCGCAGGACAGGCCCGTCTCCAGGGCGGCCCCGAAGGTGGCGGCGAAGAACCCGACCAGCAGCACCGCCAAGCCGAGCCTGCCGAGCACGAGCAGGGTCGGGAGGGCGGCCTGGGAGAGGTGGCCGGGCTCGATGCCCCGCGGCTCCAGGAACAGGGTCGCCCCGGCCATCAGGGTCAGCGACAGCAGCCCGCCAA
>DASZON010000491.1:0-6670 GCA_035550755.1 Actinomycetota bacterium
CAGCATCTCGAGGCGGACCGAGGTCTCCGGCCAGCGCGCGCCGGTGATGTGCTCGTTGAGGTTCTCGCCGCTCCCGACCCCGAACAGGAACCGCCCCTCGAGCATCACCTGCGCGGTGGCGGCCGCCTGGGCGAGCACGGCGGGGTGGATTCGCACCGTGGGACAGGTCACCCCGGTGCCCACTTGGAGCCGGCTCGTCCGGGAGGCGATGCCGCCGATCACCGACCACACGAACGGGCTCTGGCCCTGGTTGTCGTTCCAGGGGTGGTAGTGGTCGGAGATCCACACCGACCGGAAGCCGGCCGCCTCGGCCTGCTGGGCCTGGCGGACGAGCTCGGCCGGGCCATGCTCCTCGCTGGACAGGAAGTAGCCGATCTCGGCCATCTGGGTCGCTCCTCAGGTCGGTGACCGGGGGCAGCTACCCCTGATCCGGTCCCGGAAACGCCGGCTCACCGCGTGACCAGGGCGAGCAGGGTGCCGAAGCCGGCCATGCCGACGACCAGCCAGGTCACCGAGTCGCCGATCTGGACGCGGTGGATGCGGCGCAGGGCGGCCACGGCCGGGGCGGCGGCGCGGGCCAGGCGGTCGCGCGGGCCGGCCGGCAGCCGGTCGGGCCGCAGGGCGGCCCAGGCCAGGGCGAGCCCCAGCAGGGCCGACAGGACCGCCCAGCCCGCCGGGGCGGCCAGGAGGACGGGCGGGTGGGCCGCCGGGACCTCGGCGGCGCCTCCGAGGACGGCGGCGGCGTACGCGGGCCGGTCGGTGAAGCGGGCGGCAGCCTCCTCGGCGGCGGCGGTCAGCCCGGGCCAGAGCCCGATGGCCACGGCCAGGGCGAGCAGGGCCACGGCCGGGGCGACCTGGGTGGGGTGGGCGTGGGGGTGGCGGACGGCCGACTCGTCGGGCCCGCGGCGGGCGGCCGCCGGTCCGCCGCCCGGCCCCAGGCCGAGGAACACCCGCCCGGTGGCGCGGAGCAGGGCCGCCGAGGTGAGCGCGGCCACGGCCACGAACAGTCCGATCAGCCACGGCTGCCCGGCCGCGAGGGCCGCCTCCTCGAGCAGCGCCTTGCCGAGGAAGGTGCCGAAGGGCGGCACCCCGGCCAGCCCGAGGGCACCGAGCACGAGCAGGCCGGCCACCCATGGCAGGTGCCGGCCCCGGCCGGCCAGGCGCCGCTCGTCGGTGTCGCGCAGGTGGTGCTCGATGATCCCGACCGAGATGAACAGCGCCCCCTTGACCAACCCGTCGGCGACCAGGTACAGCACCGCCCCGCCGGTCCCGGCCGGCCCGAGCAGGGCGAACCCGGCCAGGGTGAGGCCGACGTGGCTGACCGTGGCATAGGCCAGCATCCGGGCCAGGTGGTGCTGGAGCACGCACATCACCCCGCCGACCAGGGCGGTGGTCACGGCCCCGACGAGCAGGATCCCGCGGAGCCCCTGGACCCCCTCGAACGGGCCCGAGAACACCGTCCAGTAGACCCGGGCCACCGCGTACAGCCCGAGCTCGGAGACGACCCCGGCGAACAGCACCCCGACCACGGTCGGGGCCAGGGCGTAGGCGTCGGCCAGCCAGAAGTGGAACGGGACCACCGCCGCCTTGACGAAGAACCCCACCATCAGCAGCAGGAAGGCCACGATGACGAGCCGGTCGGCCGGGCGGCTGGCCAGGCTCTGGCCGAGCTGGGCCAGGTTGAGGGCGCCGGCGCGGCCGTAGAGCAGGGCGATCCCGGCCAGGACGAGGATCGCCCCGACCGAGTTGGTGATGGCGAAGTTGAGCGCTCCCCGGACCGGTCCCGGGTCGGTCGTCTGGTAGCCGGTCAGGGCGTAGGCGGCCACGCTGAACAGCTCGTAGAACACGAACATGTTGAACAGGTCGCCGCTGAGGCAGAAGCCGACGATGCCGGCCAGGAAGACCAGCATGAGGGCGTGGTGGAGGGTGCGGACGGCCTCGAAGATGCGCCACGAGAAGGTGAGGGCGGCGGTGGCCAGCACCCCGGCCAGGGTGGCCATGGTCGCGCCGACCGGGTCGACGGCGAAGGCGACCCCGAGGGCGATCCCGTGGCGCGGGACCCAGCCGCCGAACCAGTAGACGGCCGTCCCGTCGAGGCAGGAGGCCAGCAGGGCCAGGCAGCACACGGTGACCACGGCCGCCGTGGCCACGGCGGCCGTGTCGGCCAGGCGGCGGGGCACGACCGGGGCCAGCCCGATGAGGACGGCGGCGACCAGCAGGGGGACCGCGACCGGCAGGGCCGGCAGGGCGTCCAGGCTCAGTCCCGCTCCTTCCCGAAGCGCTCGGGGTCGAGGGTGCCCTGGTGCTTCTGGGCCTGTACGGCCAGGGCCAGCAGCAGGGCCGATACGGTGGCCCCGACGACCACGTCGGTCAGGGTGAGGGCGCCGACCACCGGGTCGACGGCCCTGGTGCCGACGGGGACGTCGAGGAAGACGGGCGCCGTCCCGCCGCGCTCGAAGCCGACCGACAGCAGCAGGATGTAGGTCGAGGACTGGGCGACCGAGAGGCAGGTGATGGCGTGGACCAGGTTGCGGCTGGTCACGATGCCGTACAGCCCGACCAGGAGCAGCCAGGCGGCCACCATGTAGGGCAGGAACTTCAGCATCAGGTGACCTCCCCGGGCCGGCGGATGACCAGGGTCTGCTCCAGGAACTCCGACAGCAGCAGGACGAAGCCGCCGGCCACCTCCAGGCCGACAGCGGCGTTGATGGGCAGGATCGTGCCCGCCGACAGCAGCTGCCCCGGCTGGCCGAGGGGCAGGACGTTGGCCAGGAAGGCCGTCCCGGCGGCCACCCCGAGCAGGCCGATGGCCACGTAGCTGGCCGCGCCGACCGACTCGGCCACGTCGGTGACCAGCTCCGGGCTGACCCGGCGCAGGGTCACGTACTCGCCCGACAGGTAGACGAGCAGGGCCGCGGTGGCCAGGACGACCCCGCCCTGGAACCCGCCCCCAGGGGTCAGGTGGCCGTGGGCGACCAGGTACAGGCCGAACAGCACCACCGGCCCGACCAGGGTCAGCCCGACGATGCGGACGGCGTTGGAGGTAGCCGGGGCGTCGCGGTCGGCGGCGTCCTCGTCGGGGGGCTCCTCGTGCTCGTCGCGCTGGGCCCGGAGCAGGATGGCCACCCCGAGCACGGCCGCGAACAGGATGTACTCCTCGCCCATGGTGTCGACCCCGCGGTAGTCGAAGGTGACGGCGGCGACCACGTTGGTGGCGCTGCGCTCGGCCACCGCGACCCGGTTGAGGACGTCGCCGTAGGGGCCGTTGTAGACGCCGTAGTCGGGGAGCCCGGTCAGGCCCCACAGCAGCAGGGCCCCGGCGGCCGCGGCCGCGACCAGGAACACCCGCCGGCGGACGGCCGGGGTCACCGGTCCTCGTCCTCCCGGCGGCTGCCCTCGAGGGCCCGGACCTTGGCCAGGGCGAGCAGGATCATCAGGGGCAGGGCGACGGCGCCGACCGCGATCTGGGACAGGGCGACGTCGGGGGCCTGGTAGACGAAGAACATGATCCCCAGGATCAGGCCGTAGAAGCTGGCCACGATGGCCTGGTTGAGCGGGTCGCGGGTGAGCACGACGGCGGTGCCGGCGGCCGCGACCAGCAGGAACACGGTGACCTCGAGCACGATCACGGCCGGCCGCCCTCCCGCTCCTGCTCGGTGACCGTCCACTGGCCGTGCTCGCGGATCCGGGCCGCCCTGGCTGTGGCGTGGCCGAGCACCGGGTTGGTGCCGACGAGCACGAGGGCGATCAGCACGGCCTTGATGCCGGCGGCCGACAGGCCCTCCTCGACGACCACGGCGGCGGCGATCAGCACCGGGGCCAGGGCCGCGGCCGGGGCGGTGTAGTGCAGGCGGTCATAGGGGTCGCGCATCAGCAGCACGCCAAGGCACGACAGCCAGGTGACCGCGATCCCGAGGGCCAGCAGGGCGGCCACGGCCAGGTCGGCGGCGCTCAAATCCAGCGCTCCAGGAAGCGGGCGAACACCAGCCCGCCGGCGAACGACAGCAGGGCCAGGGCGAGCGCGAGGTCGAAGTAGATGGCCCGGTCGTACGCCTGGGCCAGCACCAGCAGGACCAGGGTGTCCACGGTCCCGGCCAGCTCCAGGCCGATGAGGCGGTCGACCGGGCTGCCCCGCAGGCACACCACCCCGCAGGGCACCAGCCCCGCCAGCAGGGCCAGCGCGGCCACCGTCCATTCGTTCATCGGGGCACCCCCCTGGGGTTCCCCGAACCCCTCCCGATCCATCGGGGCACCCCCCTGGGGTTCCCCGAACCCCTCCGGTCATTCATGCGCGGCATCCTCCAGCATGCTCGGGGGGACGGGCGAGCCAGGCTCGGGGACGAGCTGGTGGACGAGCATCTCGCCCTCGCCGCCCTCGACCCCGACGACCACGGTGTTGGGGGCGACCGAGCAGACGGCGGTGACCAGGGCCCGCCGGGCGGCCGAGCGGGCGTCGTCGGCCTCGCTGGGGAAGGGCACGACCCGGAAGGTCCCGCGGACGGGCCGGCCGGTGGTGTGGCGCCACAGGGCCGCGGTCAGCAGCCAGGTGTCGCGCACCACCTGCCAGGGGAGCCCGGACAGCCCGCGCAGCCAGCGCGGCTCGAGCCGGAACCGGACCAGGTCCTGGGAGCGGACGATCTCGGCCGCGGTGGCGGCGACGGCCGCCGCGACCAGGCCGGCGGCCACCTCCTCCCAGGCCAGGGTGTCGACGAAGGCCAGCCACAGCACCACCAGGGCCACGTACCAGGCGATCCAGAAACCGGCTCGGCGGGCCATGTCAGCTCCTCGCCGACCCGGCCAGCATCTCCAGGAACAACCCGGCCGCCCCCGAGGGCGGGCCGGCGTCGCGGCGGTGGACGGCCACGATCTCGCGCCGCACCGGGGCGGCGTCGACCAGCTCGATCCGGGCCAGGGTGCCGCTGGCCAGCTCGGCGGCGACCGTGCTGGCCGGGACCAGGGAGACCCCGAGGCCGCGCTCGACCATCTTCTTGGCCGCCTCCAGGTTGTCCAGCTCGAGCACGCTGTTGGGGAGCACGCCGGCCTGGCGGAAGGTGGCGGTGGTGAATTCGAGGAAGCTGGAGCTGCGCCCGAACAGGACAAGGACCTCGCCGGCGAGGTCGGCCAGGCGGGCCCGGCGGCCGCTGCCCGGCCGGGCCAGGCGGTGGCCCGGCCCGGCGATCAGTACCAGGTCGTCGGTGTACAGGGGCACGCTCTCGATCTCGGTGTGGACCAGCGAGCGCATGATCCCCAGCTGCACCCGGTCGTGCAGGACCATCTCCAGGATCTCCTCGGAGGTACCGGTCTTGACGGCCAGGCGGACGTTGGGGTGCTCGGCCGAGAACCGGGCCAGCAGCGCCGGCAGGGTGTAGGTGCTGACCGTGGGGGGCGCCCCCAGGATCAGCCGCCCGGCCACGCCCCGGCGCAGCTCCTCGAGGCGCTCGCGGCCGTCGGCCAGGGCCCGCAGGGCGTGCTCGGCATAGGGCAGGAAGGCGTCCCCGGCCTCGGTCAGGCGCATCCCCCGGCGGGTGCGGACGAACAGCTGCTCGCCCAGGGAGGCCTCCAGGCTCTGGAGCCGGGCGGTCAGGGTCGGCTGGGACACGAACAGGGCCTCGGCGGCCCGGCTGAGGTTCTGACGGCGGGCGACCTCGAGGAACGCCTCGATCTGGGGCAGCACCGCGGCTCCTTGGCAGAGGGTCGGTCATAGGAGAAGCCGATGCTCATCATTTAGACGATCTATTGGACTGATAGCAAGCTCGCCGCCTACGCTCTGAGGTCAATTCCCCAAACCGTGCGGAGCAGCGATTGCGCATCGTCCTCCTCGGCCCACCTGGCGCAGGCAAGGGCACCCAGGCCGCTCGGGTCGCGTGCCGCTTCAGCGCCCCCCACATCGCCACCGGTGACATCTTCCGGGCGAACGTGGCCGAGGGGACCGAGCTCGGCCGGGCCGCCCAGGAGTACATGGACCGGGGCGACCTGGTGCCCGACGAGGTGGTCATCGCCATGGTGATCGAGCGCCTCGGCGAGGACGACTGCCAGGCCGGGTTCGTGCTGGACGGGTTCCCGCGCACGGTCAACCAGGCCGAGGCCCTGGACCGCCAGCTCGTCGACCTGGGCTCGCCCCTGCATGCCGTCCTCTGCTTCGACATCACCGAGGACGAGCTGCTGCGCCGGCTGGCCGGGCGGGCGGCGGCCCAGCACCGGGCCGACGACGCCGAGCAGACGATCCGCCACCGCCTCGAGGTGTTCGCGGACAAGACCCGCCCGCTGATCGACTACTACCGTCACCGCCGCCTGCTCACGATGGTCGACGGCGTCGGCAGGGTCGAGGAGGTCACCGGCCGCATCCTCACCGGGCTCCCGTCCACCAACGGCGGCCGCGACCCGGCGCTGGCCCTGGCGGGCTGACCCGGCGGCTCAGCGGGCCGAGCGCAGCCACAGGGAGGCCCGGGTGGGCTGCATGGTCTGGTCGACAACCGCCAGGAGCTCGCCGTGGAGGGCGTCCAGGTCGACCTGGTCCCGCAGCCGGGCTCCGAAGGCCTCGATGACCCGCCCGGCGTCGTGGCGGCGCCGGTTGAAGCGCCGGTCCACCGCCGCCTGGACGCGGCGGCGCAGCGGCTGGAAGAGGGCGGCCACGGCCAGGGTGGCGGCGGCCACGACCAGGCTGGAGTCC
>DASZON010000492.1:0-5846 GCA_035550755.1 Actinomycetota bacterium
GGGCTCGGCCGAGCAGATGGCCAGCACCCGGATGTCGGTGCCGAGCCCCTGGCGCTCCAGGGCGGTGCCGACCCGCCGGTAGTCCTCGGCCGCCGGGCTGAACGGCCGGTCGATCACCGGCAGCGGCGTCCGCCGGATCCCTCCCTTGCGCACCTCGGCGATGAACGGCAGCCCCGACGCGTCCTCGGCGTCCGCCGGCGTTGTCACCTTCCGGAACGCCGTCTCCACCAGCAGCCCTGCCCCGGCCCCGACCGCCAGCCCCAGTATCAGCCCCAGGGCCAAGGTCACCTTCTTGCTGAGGGGCGGTCCGTTGGTGTTGACGATGACGGGCCCGGCGACCTGCGTCGGGTCGCCGAAGGCCTCGCTGACCTTGGCGGCGTCGATCTTGTCGAGGACCGCCTGGGCGGGGTTGGGTGCGCCGGGGGCGCCCTTGGGCAGCGAGTTGGCGTAGAGCTCCAGGTTGCGGACCACGTTCCGGAGCCTCACCGCCTCCCGCGCGTTGCGGTCGGCGGCGTACTTGTTCGCGTACTGCTCCACGATGGCCGACGCCAGCGCCGGGTCCCCGTCGCTGAACGACAGGTCGACGTACGAGGTGCCCTCCAGCGGCGTGATGGACAGCCCGTCGAGCAGCAGCGTCGGCGTGAGGTCGTGGGGGACGTCCAGCTTCTTGTCCTTGTCGATCGTCTTGAGGACGCCGTCGGCGATGAGGACGTTCTTCAGGACCTCGGGCGAGGCGCCGCTGGGGGCGTCCGACCCCGTGCCGCCGCCGACCACGGGTGGGATCTTGAGGATCGCGTCGGCCGGTGCCTGCTGTACCAGGACCCGGATCGTCGCGTCATAGGTCGACCCGCTGCTGAGCACCTTGGGGAGGGCGAGCCAGCCAAGGGCCAGGCCGAGCACCAGGCCGAGCACCAGCAACTCCTTCTGGTGCCAGATCGACCTGGCGATGTTCGCGGCCGCCGGACCCAGCCGGATGGGCTGTTCCGCGGTTGCGTCGGTCACGTGCAGTCCTCCTCGGGGGCCGCGACGGTTCGCCCCGCCCGGCGATGGGCGCGGCGCGGTGGGCCGGTACGTACCAGGTTCGCCGACGTCGACACCCCGGTCATACCCCGACTGCGGTAAGTCCGGATGACGGCTGGCAGGCCGTTCTGACGACTGCCGCCCATCGAATCGACGTAGTGACCACTACGCCGGCCGGGCACGATCCTGTA
Organism: Actinomycetota bacterium; assembly: GCA_035550755.1. Taxonomy (GTDB): domain Bacteria; phylum Actinomycetota; class CALGFH01; order CALGFH01; family CALGFH01; genus CALGFH01. The sequence continues at coordinate 1,212 of DASZON010000492.1, forward strand.
TCCCCCCTGATCGAGTCAGCTCATCGACTTGCGTCGAGGACCTATTGTGACGTTCTGCCTGGCCGTTCCCAGCGTCAATTGCCGTAGGCGGCTTCGCCCCGATGGCGTAGCGCCCGCCGCCCTACGCGCCGGCGGTGGTCGTGGGCGGCTGGGTCGTCGGCGGGGCCGCGGTGGTGGTCGGGGCCGTCGTCGGCGGGGTGGTCGCCTTGGTGGTGGCCGGCCTCGTGGTCGCCGGGCGGGTGGTCGCCACCGGCCTGCGGGTGGTGGTCGTGGCCTGCCTGGTCGTGGTGGTGGCCAGGCGGCCGCCGGAGATGCCCTCGAACGCCCCGGCGCCCGGGGAGCCGGAGCGGGGGGCGGCGGTGGTGGTCGAGCGCTTGGGGCCGGTGGTCGATGGCGCGGTCGACTGGCTGGCGGCGATCGTGGGCTCGGGTGAGAACGCCGTGCCGAAGGCGTCGCAGCCCGGACCGCAGCGGCCCTGGGAGGCCATGGCGAACGCGACCGTGAACGCGACCAGGGCGAAGGCCGAGAACCCGGCCACCCGGACCCGGCGCCTGGCCTTCCAGCCCTGGGTGAGCGCGACCAGCGCCCGCTGCACCCGGTCGACCAGGTCGAGCTGGCCGGGCGGGGTCGCCGGCACGGCCCGGACCGGGGCCTGCCGGGCGGCCGCCTTGACGTCGGCCAGCACCTTGGCGGCGTCCGCCGGCGGCGCCCCGGTCTGGTCGGCCGGCATGGCCGGGACGGAGGTGGAGGCGGAGGTCGGGGTGGTCGCGGAGGTCGCGGCGGCCCCGGCCAGGGCGGCGCCCGGGCCCACCGCGGCGGGCGGCGCCGAGCGGCGCGCCGGATCCTCTGCCGAGCGGCGCGCCGGGTCCTCCGGCGAGGGGCGGGTCGCGGCCGGCGCCGAGGAGCGAGGGGTCCGGGGCGCCGGGCGGAACCCGCCCGGGTGGCCGAGGGGGCCAAGGGCCGCACCCAGCGACTCGGCCGAGAACGGGCGGGTCAGCAGGGTGGCCGCGTCGTCGAGGTGCAGCCCGGCGGTGTCGTCGCCCTTGCCGACGAGGACGACCAGCGGGCCCAGGTAGCGCCGGCGGACCTGGCCCACGGCGGCGGCCCGGTCCTCGGCGGGCACGTCGAGGATGACCACGTCGGCGTTCTCCAGCGCCCGGGTCTCGGCCAGCTCGTGGAGAGTGCCGAGGCGGCTGAGCCGGTCGGCCGGGTCGAGCAGATGGTGGAGCACGGCGGCCAGGCCGGCGCTCTCGGCCAGCAGCAGCACCCGCCGCCGGGGGATCTCCCCCGGCCAGCTCCCCCTGGTCCCCGTATTCCCCGTGCTCACCTGGCGGCCGCCTCCTTCACGCGCCGGGTGGCGGCACGAAGCCGCCACCTGTCCCTACTTCCAGGCGTTTCCGGCATCCAGCCGATACGGCTACAGAATCCGTAATTGGCCTACGTCGGGGTGACTGCTCAGGGGTCACCGGGCGGGGGGACGCCCAGCCAGCGCAGGACCTCGTCGGCGTGCTCGCCGAGGGCCGGCGGGGCCAGCCGGTAGCTCGCCGGGGTGGCCGAGAGGCCGATCGGGTCGGCCACCTGGGGGACCCCGCCGGCGTCGGCCACCGGATCGAGGCCCAGCCGCTCGGCGAGGGCGAACGCCTCGCCGACGTCGTTCACCAGGCCGCAGGCGACCCCGGCCTCGCCGAGGGCGGCCACCCACTCGGCCGCCCCACGGTCGGCCAGGGCCCGCTCGAGCAGGGCGGCCAGGGCGTCGCGGTGGTCCACCCGGGCGGCGTTGGTCGCGAACCGGGGATCGGCGGCCAGCTCGGGCACCCCCAGGACCCGGCACAGGCGGGCGAACTGGCCGTCGTTGCCGACAGCCACCACCAGCGGCCGGTCGGCGGTGGCCAGGGTCTCGTACGGGGTGATGCTCGGGTGCCGGTTGCCCATGGCCCGCGGCGGCCGGCCGGTGCACAGGTACGACGAGGCCTGGTTGACCAGGCTGGCCAGGGCCGACCCGAGCAGGCTGACCTCGACCCGCTGGCCGTGCCCGGTCCGGTCGCGCTCGCGCAGGGCGGCCAGGACCCCGCCGAAGGCGTAGAGCCCGGTGAGCACGTCGACCAGGGCGACCCCGACCTTGGTTGGCTCGCCCCCGGCCGGCCCGGTGATGCTCATCAGGCCGCTCATGGCCTGGACCAGGAAGTCGTAGCCGGGGAGGGCGGCCCCGGCGCCCCCGCCGAACCCGGAGATGGAGCACCACACCAGGCCGGGGTTGTCCCTGGCCAGCTCCTCGTAGCCGAGCCCGAGCCGCTCCATCGACCCGGCCTTGAAGTTCTCGACCAGCACGTCGGCCCGGCCGGCCAGGGCACGCGCGGCCCGGCGGCCGTGCTCGTCCCTGAGGTCGAGGGCGACGCTGCGCTTGTTGCGGTTGACGGCCAGGTAGTAGGTGCTGTGGCCGTGGGCGAAGGGCGGCCCCCAGGCCCGGGTCTCGTCGCCGCCCTCCGGGTGCTCGACCTTGACGACGTCGGCCCCCAGGTCGCCAAGCAGCATGGTCGCGAACGGCCCCGCCAGCACCCTGGAGAAGTCGGCCACCACCAGCCCCTCGAGGGGCCCCCTGGGGGCCTGTGTCACAGGCGGAAGTCGCGGTCGGGGGTGGGCTCGGCCACGTCCATCTGGGCCTTCTGCAGCCGGCCGGCGTAGTCCCAGTTCAGCGCCTGCCAGCGGGTGAACTGGTCGAGCACCCACATGCCGGACTGGCGGCTGCCGTTGCCCGAGCGCCCGTTGCCCCCGAACGGCAGGTGGGCCTCGGCCCCCGAGGTGGAGTTGTTGACGCTGACCATCCCGGCCGACACCCCGGACCGGAAGCGGAAGGCGGTGGCCGGGTCGCGGGTGTAGATGGCCGCCGACAGGCCGTAGCCATGGCCGTTGGCCAGCTCCACCGCCTCCTCCAGCGACCCGCACTGGGCCACCCCCACGATCGGCCCGAAGGTCTCGCGCCGGTACAGCTCGTCGCCGGCGGTCACCCCCGAGACGACCATCGGGTGGCAGTAGAGCCCGTCGTCAGGGTCGCCCACGAAGCCGGGGCGGGGGTTGGCGGCGGTGATCCGGCCGGTCCCGGTCGACCCCTGCACCCGGTGGTGGGGCTCGACCAGGTCCAGCCAGCCCAGGAACCGGTCGAAGAACCGCCGGTCGATCATGGGCCCGTAGAGCACGTCCTGGAACGGGTCGCCGATGGCCGCCCGCTCGACCGCGGCCGCGAACCGGGCCAGGAGCTCGTCGTGGACCTCGCGGTGGGCGATCACCGTACCCAGCGAGGTGCAGCGCTGCCCGGCGGTGCCGAAGCCGCTGAACAGGGCGCCCTCCACGGCCAGGTCGAGGTCGGCGTCGGGCATGACGACCAGCGGGTTCTTGCCGCCAAGCTCCAGGCAGGGCGTCTGGAGGTGGCGGCCGCAGAGCTCGCCGATGCGCCGCCCGACCTCGGTCGAGCCGGTGAAGCCGACCTTGTCGACCAGGCCGGCCTCCAGGGCCGCGGCCAGGCCGTCGAAGGTGGCCGGCCCCTCGGCCTGGACCAGGTTCAGCACCCCGTCGGGGAGGCCGGCGTGCCAGCACAGCTGGGCCAGGGCCTCGGCGGTGGCGGGGGCGGCCTCGGCCGGCTTCCAGACGACCGCGTTGCCGCACAGCAGGGCCGGGACCAGGTACCAGGACGGCACCGCCACCGGGAAGTTGCCGGCGGTGATGACCGCCGCCACCCCGACCGGCTGCCGGAAGGTGAACAGCTGCTTGTCCGGCATCTCGGAGGGCACCGTCTGGCCGTAGAGCCGGCGGCCCTCGCCGGCGAAGAAGTCGCAGGTGTCGACGATCTCGGTGACCTCACCGAGGGACTCGGCCAGGGGCTTGCCGATCTCGCGGGTGACCAGGCGGGCCAGGGCCTCGGCGTTCTCCTCCACCAGCCGGCCCAGGTTCTTGACGACCCGGCCCCGCACCGGGGCCGGGGTGGACGCCCAGCCCGGCTGGGCCTGGCGGGCCGCCCGGCAGGCGGCCACGAAGGTGTCCGGGCCGGCCAGCAGGACCTCGGCCACGACCTGACCGGTGTGGGCGGGGTCGACCGACCGGTGCCGGCGCCCGCCCTCGGCCCGTCCCGCGCCGACGCGGGAGGCGAGCAGCGACGCCTGCTGGGTCATGGTCCAACCGTAGTACACGAACACGACGCGGCGCGCAGCCCCAAAGGACCACGCGCCGCGCCGTTCCCCACGATGTCGCGGTGTGGAGTTGCTAGTGGAGGCTCAGCGGAGGCCGAGCTTGGACGAGCAGGCGGGCCAGGCGCCCCAGCCCTGGGAGGACCGGACGCGCTCGGCGACGCGGATCTGCTCGGCGCGGCTGGCGTTGTGGGCCGAGCCGCTGCCGCCGTTGACCCGCCAGGTGCCGAAAACGAACTGGAGGCCACCGGAGTAGCCGTTGCCGGTGTTGATACCCCAGTTGCCGCCGGACTCGCACTGGGCCAGGCGGTCCCAGACGCCGCCGCCGGCCGGCGCCGAGGCCGACCGGGTCACGGTCGAGCGCCGGGAGCCGGACGAGGTCGACGCCGACCGCTCCTGGGAGACGACGCGGGTCACGGCCAGCGCCGGGAGCGGGCGGTGCTTGACCTTCTCGCCC
>DASZON010000493.1:0-3721 GCA_035550755.1 Actinomycetota bacterium
CCGGTGAGCATGGCCTCGATCCGCCGCCGAACGACCACGTCGAGGGCGCGCAGCAGGGCCTCCGGGGTCGGCCCGGGCCCCGGCCGGTCGGGGGTCCTGGTGATGCCGAGCGGGTCGTTCATGCCGGCTGCACCCGTGCGAGGTCGATGCGGGGGGGTGGGATGGCGGCCAGCACGGCGGTGAGGAGGCTGTCGGGGGTGACTTGTTCGGCCAGGGCCTGGTAGGTCAGCACGAGCCGGTGCCGCAGCACGTCGCGGGCGAGTTCCTGGACGTCTTGGGGCAGGGCGTAGGAGCGGCCGCGGAGCACGGCCAGGGCGCGGGCGGCGGCGACCAGGTTGATGGACCCTCGGGGGCTGGCGCCGTAGGCGATGTAGCCGCCGAGCTCGGCGAGGTTGTAGGTGGTGGGGTGGCGGGTGGCGTCACAGAGGGCGACGGCGTATTCGGCGACCAGGCGGTCGACATAGACCTGTTGGGTGTGGGCCTGCAACGCCTGGAGCTGCTCCAGGCTGAGGATGCTGGTGATCTGGGGGGGGTCGGTGAGGCTGCGGGCGACGATGGTCATCTCTTCGGAGAAGTTGGGGTAGTCGACGACGACTTTCATCAAGAAGCGGTCGACTTGGGCTTCGGGGAGGGGGTAGGTGCCGTCGGACTCGATCGGGTTCTGGGTGGCCAGCACGAGGAAGGGTTGGGGGACGGGCCAGGTTTGTTTGCCGATGGTGACTTGGTGTTCTTGCATGACTTCGAGCAGGGCGGATTGGACTTTGGCGGGGGCGCGGTTGATTTCGTCGGCGAGCAGGAAGTTGCAGAACACGGGGCCGAGTTCGGTTTCGAAGCCGCCGTGGTCGGGTCGCCAGATGCGGGTGCCGACCAGATCACTCGGGACGAGGTCGGGGGTGAACTGGATGCGTTGGAACGAGCCGCCGAGGACTTGGGCGAGGGTGGCGATGGTGCGGGTCTTGGCCAGCCCGGGGACGCCTTCCAACAGCAGGTGCCCGCCGGACAACAGGGCGACGAGGACGCGTTCGAGCATGCCTTCCTGGCCGACGATCACCCGCTTGATCTCAAACAACGCCGCCTCGAGCTGCTGGCGGGCGACGGGAGCTTCGGCGACCGAAGCCAGTCGGGATGGTTGCTCGGTCACCTCGGCAGGCTCCTCGGGGCGAAGGGGTCGGCCACTCCGAGGGCGGCCGGTTTTTCCACCTTAGCGTTCCCCGCGAGTTACGGCACTACCTGGGAGCCGAGAAGGGCCCCCCAAGGCCCCGAGGCCGGAGCGGACTCCGGCCTCGTCCCACCATGCAGGCCTCGGGCGTCGCCACCGCAGCGGCCGGGCGGCTAGCCTCACGGCCGCCCACGCCCGTCCGCCGCGAAGGCCTTGGTTGTACCTGCCGTCCCTGAGAGAAGGATGAGTTTCTATTAGGACACTCTTAAGAATGATGTCCCGAACCGGTCACCCGGCTGACCCCGAGGAGCTCGCCCTGACGGAGCCGGGCGCGCTCGGGCGGTCCCTGGACCACCGGGAGGGTGACCACGAAGGTCGTGCCGTGGCCGACGACCGAGTCGACCGTGATCGTCCCCTCGTGGGCCTGGACGACCCACCGGGTGATGGCCAGCCCCAGACCCGACCCGGCCATGCCGCGCACGCTCGGGGCGCGCCAGAACCGGTCGAACACGTGGTCCAGGTGGCCCTCGGCGATGCCGATGCCGGTGTCGCGCACGGCCAGCTCGGCCCGGCCGTTCCCGGCCAGCAGGCGCAGGTCGACCCTGCCCGCCCGGGTGTACTTGAGGGCGTTGTCGACCAGGTTCCAGACGGCCCGGCGCAGGTCGTCGCGGTCGCCGGACACCCACACCTCGGGCAGCGGGCCGAGGGCGACCTCGACCCCGGCGGCGGCCGACCGCTGGGCGTCGCGGTGCACGTCGGCCAGCATGTGGTCGAGCCGGAAGGTCCGCCGGGCCGGCCGGACCGCGGCCGCCTCCAGCCGGGCCAGGGCCAGCAGGTCGCCGACCAGCGACTCCATCCGGCGCAGCTCGGTGAGCACGTCGCGCAGGGCCTCGACCCGGTCCTCGCTCCTGGCGCCGGGGACCCGGGCCAGGAACTCGACGTTGGTCCGGATCGCGGTCAGCGGGGTCCGCAGCTCGTGGGAGGCGTCGGCCACGAACCGGCGCTGGGACTCGAGGGTGGTCTTGAGGCCGAGGTTGGCCTCCTCGAGCTCGGTCAGCATCTGGTTGAACGACAGCGACAGGCGGCCGAGCTCGTCGTGAGGATCGCCGTCGATCGGCATGCGGTGGGAGAAGTCGCGCTCGTCGCCGATCCGCTGGGCGGTGGCCCGCATCCTGGCCAGGGGCCGGAGCAGGGCCGCGGCCAGGCCGAGGCCGATCAGGGCGGCGACCACCAGCACGGCCAGCCCGCCGGCGATCAGGATGGTCCGCAGCAGCCGCAGCGACCGCTCGACCCCGGCCAGCGACCGGGCCACGGTCACCTTGCCCTCCAGCTTGACGATCTCCTTGGGCTGGTCGGGCGGGCGAGCGCCGGGCTGCCGCACCGCCTTGCTGGCCTCGAACCGGGTGGCGTACACGGCCAGGGGCAGGCCGAGGTCGTTGGCCTCCGGCCGGACGTTGACCACCTGGCCGGGGGCCACGGTCGGCAGGTCGACCCCGCTGAGGGCGTCCTCGGGGTGCTTGGCCTCGATCTCCAGCCGCAGCTGCTTCCCGACCCGGGTCTCGACCACGATGTAGGTGTCGCCCTCCTGGTCGTTGGTCCACTGGTCGAGGGTGTCGCGGACCTGGTTCGCGGCCGTGTCGTAGTCGCTGGCCAGGACCTGGGCGAGCTGGTTGCTCTGGCGCTGCACCGAGCTGTAGAACTCGTTGTGGAGGTTGCGGTCGACGTAGGCGTAGACCCAGACCCCGAACCCGGACAGGGCCAGGGTGAGCAGGACCAGGTAGGCCAGGGTGAGCCGGGTCCGGAAGCTCATCGGCCACCCCGTCACCGGCCGCCCTCCGGGTCCTCGCGCAGGACGTAGCCGACCCCGCGGACGGTGTGGATGACCCGCGGCTCGCCCTCCGCCTCGAGCTTGCGCCGCAGGTAGCCGACGTAGACCTCGAGCACGTTGGAGTCGCGGCCGAAGTCGTAGTCCCAGACCCGCTCCAGGATGGTCGAGCGGGTCAGGACCTGGCGCGGGTGCTCCAGGAACAGGGCCAGCAGGTCGAACTCCTGGCGGGTCAGGGAGATGGTCCGCTCGCCCCGCCAGACCTCGTGGGTCGAGCGGTCCATGCGCAGGTCGCCGAAGCGCAGCTCGGCCGACCCCGACCCGTTGCGGCCCCGCCGCAGCAGCGCCTTGACCCGGACCAGCAGCTCCTCGAAGGCGAACGGCTTGACAAGGTAGTCGTCGGCGCCGGCCTCGAACCCGGCCACCCGCTCGGGCACCTCGCTGCGGGCGGTCAGCATCAGCACGGCCACCTCGCCGGCCTGGCGGAGCCGCCGGCAGACCTCGAGGCCGTCGATGCCGGGCAGCAGCACGTCCAGGATGACGAGGTCGGGTGGGTGGTCGAGGGCCCGGCCGAGGGCCTCCTCGCCCGAGGCGGCCACCTCGACCTCGAACCCCTCGTACGCCAGCGGACGGCGAAGGGCCGCAGCCAGCAGGGGGTCGTCGTCGACGACCAGGATGTGTGCGCCCATGCACTACCGCCGATGGACCGGCCGCCGTCGGGGCGGCGCTCGTTCCTT
>DASZON010000494.1:0-6270 GCA_035550755.1 Actinomycetota bacterium
CGTGGTCGCCGGGGTCACCCCCGGCAAGGCCGGCCAGGACGTCGAGGGCATCCCGGTGTTCAACACCGTGGCCTCGGCCGTGGCCGAGACCGGGGCCAACACCTCGCTGATCTTCGTGCCCGCCCGCTTCGCCGTCGACGCCCTCTACGAGGCCGCCGACGCCGGCGTCGAGGTGGTCGTGCTCATCACCGAGAACATCCCGGTGCTGGACATGACCAGGGCCTACAACTACATCAGGGCCAAGGGCGTCGCCCTGGTCGGCCCCAACTGCCCCGGGGTCATCTCGCCCGGCAAGGCCAACGTCGGCATCATCCCGGGCGAGATCACCCACGCCGGGCCGGTTGGGCTCGTGTCCCGCTCGGGCACCCTCACCTACCAGGTCATGTACGAGATGGCGGCGGCCGGGGTGGGCCAGACGACCTGCGTCGGCATCGGCGGCGACCCGGTGGTCGGGTCCAGCTTCATCGACGTCCTCGGGCGCTTCCAGGACGACCCCGAGACCGAGGCCGTGGTGATGATCGGCGAGATCGGCGGCGACGAGGAGGAGCGGGCGGCCCGCTTCATCGCCGACGAGATGGACAAGCCGGTGGTCGCCTACATCGCCGGGTTCGAGGCCCCGCCGGGCAAGCGGATGGGCCACGCCGGCGCGATCATCTCCGGGTCCAGCGGGACCGCCCAGGCCAAGGCCGAGGCCCTCGAGGCGGCCGGGGTCCGGGTCGGCCGAAACCCCACCGAGGCGGCCGAGCTGGCCGTCGCCGCCGTCAAGGAGGGCTAGCCGGCCGGCCCGGTCAGCCCTCGGACAGCACCACCGTGTTCATGATCTTGTCGGAGAACAGGCACTGGCGCCTGGCGTCCCACAGCGGCCACAGGAAGCCGATGTAACAGGGCAGGGCGTCGAGGATGTGGAGCAGGTCGCGGAGGAAGCACATGCCGCCGCCCATCGGCTGGCCGTCGGCCATGCGGACCAGCCGCAGATTCAGCACCTGCTTGCCCCAGCTCTGCCCGCTCCGGCCCATCTGGATGACACGGTTGTAGATCCAGATGCCGAGCGAGGTCAGGTAGAGCAGGAAGGCGACCAGGCCGGCGCTGGCACTGGCGGACTCGCCCTGGCTGGTCCCGCTGAACAGCAGCACGGCCAGGAACGCCGGGATGGCGGCGATCAGGTAGTCGATCAGGTAGGCCCCGACCCGCTGGGGCCAGTTGGCCAGGGTCCGGCCCATGTAGTAGCCGGGCTGGTCGGGCACGTACCCGCCCTGGGCCGGGACCGGCTGGCCGTAGCCGCCCTGGGCCGGGGTCCCGTACGGCGGCTGGCTGCCGTACGGGGGCGGCTGGGGCGGCTGCTGGCCGTAGGGCTGGTTGGGGTCCTGGCCTCCGTACCCCTGGGTCATGAGCGCTGCTCCTTGGTCGTGATCGCGGCTGTCAGAGCCGCGGCTGGTTGGCCTGCTGCTCGGCGAAGTCGCCGATCACGGGCAGCTTGAAGTGCTTCCCCTGGAAGCCCTGGATCAGCAGGACGACCCAGACGATCAGGAAGACGACCCAGACCAGGCTGAAGAGCAGGTCGAGCGGCCCCGGGAGACGCGGCCCGACCACGCCGACCAGGGTCCAGAGCACCCCGAAGGCGATCGACTGCATGGCGTGGAAGCGGACCTCGGGCCGCTTGTCGATCAGGAAGAAGATCAGCCCGGTTATCCAGGTCAGCACGTACGACAGGCCGGAGGCGACGTTCTCGGCCATGCCGCTGGTGGCCGGCTGGCCGGGCTGCTGCTGGTAGCCGCCCGGCGGCGGCTGCCCGTAGCCGCCGGGCTGCTGGTAGCCGCCCGGCTGCTGGTAGCCACCGGGCGGCGGCTGCCCGTAGCCGCCCGGCTGGCCCCAGCCCTGGTCGCCCGGCGGTGGGGGCGGGGGTGGCGGCGGGGCGCCGGGGGAGTCCCAGCGGGGGGCGTCGTAGCTGCCCGGGGGGCTCCCCGGCGGGTTGTCGGCCGGGGGCGGGCTGGGGGGTGGCTGCTCGACGGGTGGCTCGGGCCCGCCGACGGGCGCACGCGGCGGCTCCTCCCGCGGATCGCGTGGGGTCGGCCCCTCGGTCATGTCGTCCTCCTGTCGTCAGCGCTCGGCCCGCCCGGTAGGGCGCGCCGGTCTACACCCACCCGAACCGGTGGAGCTGGAACGCCCAGCTCAGGACGGCCGCGACCGCGGCCACCCAGTAGCTCTGTCGGCGGCGGGACGGCGGCCATTGAGCCGCCACGGGCACCAGCCCGAGCGCCCGGGCCGCCATCAGCACGGCCATGACCAGGGTAAACCCGGCCAGCACGAGCACGAAGGGGTTGGCCGCCAGCGCCGCGCCGAGGTCCCCGGATGCGAGCGCGGTGGCGGCGGTGGTCATCCCGCACAGCGGGCAGGGGATCCCGGTGAGGGTCCGCAGCGGGCAGGGCAGCCACAGCCCCTCCCCGCCGAGCGCCGCCTGGTAGGCGGCCGCGGCGCCGGCGGCCCCGAGGCCGGCCAGGCCGAGCTGCTCGGGCACCGACCCGGGCCGCCAGCCGCCGGCCAGGCGGGCACGGACGCTCCCCTGCTCCACGCTCCGGCTCCTCCCACCTGGGCTGCTGCAACGTCCGTTCCTGCAGGCTGGCACATAACCACAAGGCACAGGAGTGGTTCAATCCTCCCGGCGGGTGCCGAGAACCGGGGAGGGGAGTGGCGGAGACCAGGCGGGTGGCCGTGCTCGTGTCCGGCCACGGCTCCAACCTCCAGGCGCTGCTGGACGCGGCCGCCGACCCGGGCTCCGGCATGGCCGTGGTGCTCGTCGCCGCCGACCGCCCGGACGCCTTCGGCCTGGAGCGGGCCCGCCGGGCCGGGGTCGACACCGCCGTGGTCCGCCCGGCCGACCACGCCGACCGGCCCGCCTTCGACCTGGCCCTGCGCGACCGGGTGGCCGCCGCCCGGCCCGACGTGGTCTGCCTTGCCGGGTTCATGCGCATCCTCGGCCCGTCGTTCGTGCGCGCCTTCCCCGACCGGATCGTCAACACCCACCCGAGCCTGCTGCCGGCCTTCCGGGGGGCCCACGCCGTCCGCGACGCCCTCGCCTACGGGGTCAAGGTCACCGGCTGCACCGTCCACCTGGTCGACGAGGAGGTCGACCACGGCCCGGTGCTGTTCCAGGCCCCGGTCCCGGTCGAGCCCGGCGACGACGAGGACCGCCTGCACCAGCGGATCAAGGCCACCGAGCACCAGCTGCTCCCCCTGGCCGTCCGCCTGCTCGCCCAGGGCCGGGTCCGGGTCGAGGGCCGCCGGGCCAGGATCGCCGACCCCGAGGAGGTCCCCCGATGAGCCCTCCCGACCGCCTGCCGATCCGCCGGGCCCTGGTCAGCGTGTTCGACAAGTCCGGTTTGGACCGGCTCGCCGGGGCGCTGGCCGCCGCCAGGGTCGAGGTCGTCTCCACCGGCTCGACCGCCGCCGCCCTCGAGCGTCACGGCCTCGGGGTCACCCCGGTCGAGGAGCTGACGGGTTTCCCCGAGCTGCTCGACGGCCGGGTCAAGACCCTCCACCCCCGGGTCCACGCCGGCCTGCTGGCCGACCGCTCGGTCCCCGGCCACCGGGCCGAGCTGGAGGCGGCCGGCATCGCCTCCTTCGACCTGGTCGTGGTCAACCTCTACCCGTTCGAGGAGACCGTCGCCGACCCCGGGGTCGAGCCGTCCCTGGCCGTCGAGCGCATCGACGTCGGCGGCCCGGCCATGGTCCGCGCCGCCGCCAAGAACCACGCCTGGGTGGCGGTGGTCTGCGACCCCGCCGACTACCGGATGGTGGAGGACGCGCTGGCCGCCGGCGGCACCACCCTCGGCGAGCGCCGCGCCCTGGCCGCCCGCGCGTTCGCCCGCACCGCCGCCTACGACGCCGCCGTCGCCGCCTGGATGGGGCAGGGCGAGGGGTTCGGTGACCGGCTGGTGGTCGCCGGGCGGCTGCGCCAGCCCCTGCGCTATGGCGAGAACCCGCACCAGGCGGCCGCCTTCTACGCCACCGGCGGGCCGGGCGGCCCCTGGGGGCTGGGCGCGGCCACCCAGGTGGCGGGCAAGGAGCTGTCCTACAACAACCTGCTCGACGCCGACGCCGCCCTGGCCCTGGCCGCCGAGCACGGCGACCGGCCGTTCGCCACCATCGTCAAGCACACCAACCCCTGCGGGGCGGCGTTCGGGGCGACCCTGGAGGAGGCGTACGCCGGTGCCCTCGAGGGCGACCCGGTCAGCGCCTACGGCGGGGTGGTGGGGCTGTCGCGCCCCCTGGACGCGGCCACCGCCACGCGCGTCGCCGCCGTCTTCACCGAGGTCGTGGTCGCCCCCGGGTTCGAGGAGGAGGCCCTGGCCGTGCTCGCCGCCAGGAAGTCCCTGCGCCTGGTCCGGGCCGGCCTGGCCCGCCCGCCCGGCCGGCTCGCCCTGCGCTCGGTGGCCGGCGGCCTGCTCGCCCAGGAGCCCGACCCCGGCGGCGACGACCCCAGCACCTGGACGCTCCAGGCCGGCGACCCGCCCGGCCCGGCGCTGCTCGCCGACCTGGCCCTCGCCTGGTCGGTGGCCGCCCACGTCAAGTCGAACGCCATCGTCCTGGCCCGCGACGGCCGCGTCGTCGGGGTCGGCGCCGGCCAGCAGAGCCGGGTCGACTCGGTCAGGATCGCCGTCGCCAAGGCCGGCGACCGCGCCCAGGGGGCCGCCGCCGGCAGCGACGCCTTCTTCCCCTTCCCCGACGGCGTCGAGGCCCTGGCCGCCGCCGGCGTCCGGGCCGTCGCCCAGCCCGGCGGCAGCGTCCGCGACGACGAGGTCACCGCCGCCGCGGCCGCGGCCGGGGTGGCCATGCTCCACACCGGCCGCCGCCATTTCCGGCACTAGGAGGGAGCCCCGTGAGCGACGCCGAGTTCGCCGGCCTGCGCGCCCTGGTCACCGGGGGCGCGTCGGGCATCGGCCTGGCCACCGCCCGGCTGCTGGCCGCCCGGGGGGCCAGGGTCGCCTGCCTCGATGTCGCCGCCGGGCCGATCGAGCCCCCGCTGGAGCTGGTCCGCGCCGACGTGGCCGACGACGCCGCGGTGCGGGCGGCGGTGCTCGACGCCGCCGGCCGCCTCGGCGGCATCGACGTCCTGGTCAACAACGCCGGCGTCGGCGCGGTGGGCACGGTCGAGGCCAACCCGGACCGGGAATGGCACCGGCTGTTCGACATCAACGTGGTCGGCAGCGTGCGGGTCACGCGCGCGGCCCTGCCCTGGCTGCGCGCCTCCGGCAACGCGGCCGTGGTCAACACCTGCTCGATCGCCGCCACCGCCGGCCTGCCCGACCGGGCCCTGTACAGCGCCACCAAGGGCGCCGTGCTGTCGCTCACCCTGGCCATGGCCGCCGACCACCTGGCCGAGGGCATCCGCGTGTGCTGCGTCAACCCGGGCACGGTGGACACGCCGTGGGTACGCCGGCTGCTGGCGGCGGCCGCCGACCCCGAGGCCGAGCTCCAGGCGCTGCGGGCGCGCCAGCCGAGCGGCCGCCTGGTCACGGCCGAGGAGGTCGCCGCCGCCATCGCCTACCTCGCCAGCCCCCTGGCCGGAGCCACCACCGGCACCGTGCTCGCCGTCGACGGCGGCATGCAGGGCCTGCGGCTGCCCCCGCGACCCAGGCCCTGACCGCCCGGAGGCGGCCACGGCGGCGGTCAGCCCAGCGACCGGCGCAGGCTGGCGAACGCCTCGGCCAGGTCGGGCAGCTGGTAGTGGGCGTTGAGGCCGCTGGGGTTGGGCAGCAGCCAGGCGGCGGCCCCGCCGATCGGGTCGGGGAGGGGGCCGACGGACGCCTGCGGGCAAGCGAAGGCGGTCCGGTAGGCGCCGACCCCGAGGACGGCCACCATCTGTGGGCGGGCGGCGGCGGCCCTGGCGGCCAGGCGCCCGCCCCCGGCCCGGAGCTCCCCGGGGCCGAGGTCGGCGGCGCCGGCGGTGGCCCGCTCGACCAGGTTGGTGATGCCGAGGCCGAGGGCCAGCAGCTCGTCCTCCTCGTCGGGGGCGAGCTGGCGCGGGGTCAGCCCGCCCAGGTGCAGCGCCTTCCAGAAGCGGTTCCCGGGCCGGGCGAAGTGGTGGCCGACCGCCGCCGACCACAGCCCCGGGTTGATGCCGCAGAACAGCACCCGCAGGCCGGGCCGGAGCACGTCGGGCACGGACCGGCCTTCGGCGCGCCGCCGGTCGGCCGGAGTGGGTCGGGCTGCCATCGCCCCGGGAGGATAGCCTGGGCGGACCAGAACGAGGTCGCGGCGACGGAGGTCCCG
>DASZON010000495.1:0-6870 GCA_035550755.1 Actinomycetota bacterium
TTGCCTGGTCATGGGGGTGGTGAACGTCACCCCGGACTCGTTCTCGGACGGGGGGCGGTACCTGGACCCGGCGGTGGCCGTGGCCCACGGCCTGGCCCTCGCCGCCGAGGGGGCCGACCTGCTGGACATCGGCGGCGAGTCGACCCGGCCGGGAGCGGTCGACGTCGAGGAGGCGGTCGAGCTCGACCGGGTCCTGCCGGTGGTCGAGGAGCTGGCCCGGACCGCCGGGGTGCCGGTCTCGGTCGACACCCGCAAGGCGGCGGTGGCCGCTGCCGCGGTGGCCGCCGGGGCGACCATGATCAACGACGTCAGCGCCGGCCGCCACGACCCCGACCTGCTCGGCGTGGCCGCAGACGCCAAGGTGCCGCTGGTCCTGATGCACATGCTCGGCACCCCGGCGACCATGCAGGACGACCCCCGCTACGACGACGTGGTCGCCGAGGTGGAGACGTTCCTGGCCGAGCGCTGCCTGGCCGCCGAGTTCGCCGGGGTCGACCACCAGGCCCTGGTCGTCGACCCCGGGATCGGCTTCGGCAAGCGCGACCAGGACAACTACGCCCTGCTCGACGACCTGGCCCGCTTCACCCGCCTCGGCCACCCGGTGATGGTCGGGACCAGCCGCAAGGCGTTCATCGGCCGGGCCCTGGACAGCCCCGCCGACCAGCGGATCGAGGGCACGGCGGCCACGGTGGTGTGGGCCGTCGAGCGAGGCGCCCGGATCGTCCGCGTGCACGACGTCGCCCCCATCGTCCGCTCGGTGCGGATGACCGAGGCCATGATGCGCTGGGGGGCGTCGTGAACCCGTCCGACGTCAAGGCGGTCACCGAGGCCAACGAGGAGTTCTACGCCGCCTTCGAGGCCCTCGACATGGACCGCATGGAGGCCTGCTGGGGCCACGACGACGAGGTCCGCTGCATCCACCCGGGCTGGGACGTGATCGCCGGCTGGCCCAAGGTCAGCCGGTCCTGGGTGGCCATCTTCGCCAACTCGGCCTACATCCAGTTCTTCCTCACCGACGTCCGGGTGCACGTCGACGCCGACACCGCCTGGGTCACCTGCGCCGAGAACATCCTCTCGGGCGGCGCCGGCGGCCCCGACATGGAGGACGCCAAGGTCCTGGCCACCAACGTCTTCCGCCGCCACGGGGGCCGCTGGCAGATGGTCCTGCACCACGGCTCGCCGGTGCTGCGCCCATGACAAGGGACCGGATCCTGCTGAGCGGGCTGCGGGTCCGCGGCCACCACGGGGTCCTGCCGCACGAGGCCCAGCTCGGCCAGGTGTTCGTCGTCGACCTGGAGCTGGCCGTGGACCTGGCCGCGGCCGGGCGGGCCGACGATCTCGGCAGGACGGTGGACTACGGTAGCCTGGCCGGTCGGGTGGCCGAGGTCGTCGGCGGCCGCCCGAGGAAGCTGCTGGAGACGGTGGCCGAGGACGTGGCCCAGCTGGTCCTGGCCGACGAGCGGGTCCGCCAGGTCCGTGTCCGGGTCACCAAGCCGCAGGCGCCGCTGCCGGTCGACGCCGACGCCGTCGCGGTGGAGATCACCCGGGACCGCGAGGCCACCGAAGGGGGACAGCCATGACACGGGCGCACGTCGGGCTCGGCTCCAACCTGGGTGACCGCATGGCCATCCTGGACACGGCCGTGCGCGTCCTCGACGCCGACGAGCACACCCACGTCATGGCCGTGTCCCGGGTCTACGAGACGGCCCCGGTCGGCGGCCCCGAGCAGGGCCCGTACCTGAACGCGGTGGCCGTGCTGGAGACCGACCGCAGCCCCCAGGAGCTGCTGGAGCTGCTGCGGGCCACCGAGGACGGGCTCGGCCGGGTCCGGACCGAGCGCTGGGGGCCGCGCACCGCCGACCTGGACCTGCTGCTGTACGACGGGCCGCCGGTCGACTCGCCCGAGCTGACCGTGCCCCACCCCCGCGCCCGGGAGCGGGCCTTCGTCCTCGTGCCCCTGTGCGACGCCGACCCCTTCGCCACCTTCCCGGACGGCGAGCTGGCCGCGGCCGCCCTGGCCCGCCTCGGCCCCGTCACCGGGGTCGTCCCGGTCGGGGAGCTGGAGGCGTAGTGAGCAGGCTCGCCTTCGACCTGCTGGTCGGGCAGGTGCTGGAGGCCCTCCCGCGGGCCCCGGCGAGCGTGGTCGACGCCGGCGGGGGCACCGGGCAGCTGGCCGTGGCCCTGGCCGGGCGCGGCTACCGGGTCACGGTGGTCGACACCTCGGCGGCCATGCTGGCCACCTGCGCCCAGCGGGCGGCCGACGCCGGCGGCGAGATCGCCGGGCGCGTCACCGGCGTCCAGGGCGACGCCGCCGACCTGCCCGGTCTGCTCGGCCAGGGCGTCCAGGACGCGGCCGTCTGCCACGACCTGCTCACCCGGGTCGACGACCAGGCCGCCCTGCTCGCCTCGCTGGCCGGGGTGCTGGTCGAGGGCGGCGTGCTCTCGCTCGGCTTCGCCAACCGCGACTGGCTGGCCCTGCGGGCCGGCCGCCGCGGCGACCGCGCCGCCGCCCTGCGGCTGGTCCGGGCGGGCGGGTCCGGGCCACCGGCCGGCGGCGAGGCGATCACCCTCGACGAGGCCGAGACCGAGCTCGACAAGGCCGGGTTCGACCTGGTGACCGCGTCCGGGGTCGGGGTCTTCACCGACATCGGCGACGACGACCTCGACCAGCGGGAGCTGGCCGCCCTGGTCGAGCTGGAGCGGCTGGTCGCCGGGCGCGAGCCCTACCGCTCGAGCGCCAGGACCCTGCACCTGGTCGCCCGCCGCAGGGTATTTCGTCCTGACTTGGCCGGAGATAGGCTGTGACCTCTCGTTCCGGGGGTTCCATGCCGCCAGCGCCCGACAGCAAGCTCTCGCCCGCCGCCGTCATCGGCCCGGGCCGCGTCGGTCTCGCCCTTGCCATCTTCCTCGACCGGATCGGCGTCGAGGTCACCGTCGGCACCCGGTCCGAGCGCGGCCGCGAGCGGGTCGAGAAGGCCGGCCTGGCCGCCGCCGACCCGACCGAGGCGACCCGCAGCGCCGCCCTGGTCCTGCTGTCGGTGCCCGACGACGAGCTGCCGTCGCTGGTCACCGCCCTGGCCGCCGACGGGGCGTTCTCGGCCGACCAGGTGGTGATCCACACCGCCGGGGTCGACGGCCCGGGGCTGCTCGCCCCGGCGGCCGCGGCCGGCGCCCGGATCGCGGCCTGCCACCCGGTGCAGATCTTCAACGACGACCTGGAGGCGACCCTCGGCCGCATCCCCGGCACCGTCTGGGGGGTCACCGGCGACCCGGTGGGCCGCGAGGTCGTGACCGCCCTCGGCGGCCGGCCCATGGACGTGCCCGAGTCGGGCCGGGTCCGCTACCACGCCGCCCTGGTCCTGGCGGCCAACGGCTGCGCCGCCCTCTCGGCCACGGCCGCCGACCAGCTGCGGGCCGGCGGGGTGATCGACCCGGCGGCGGTGCTCGGCGGGCTGATCCACGCCAGCGTGGACTCGGCCCTGACCACCGGGCAGGCCGGCCTGTCGGGGCCGTGGGTGCGGGGCGACGGGCGCACCGTGGCCATGCACACCGAGGCCCTGGCCCGCAAGCAGAAGGTGATCAACGTCTATGTCGCCCTGGCCCGGCTGGTCGCCGACCGGGCGGCCGCCGCCGGCCGCCTCGACACCGAGGCCAGGGGGCGGGTCGAGGCCGGCCTGCACGGCCACATCGAGGGCGAGGAGTCCCACGAGCGCCTCGAGCTGCTCCGGAGACTGGGACGGCGTGCGCGAGGTCGCGAGCAGCGCTGAGCTGCGCGCCGCCACCGACGCCGCCAGGCAGCGCGGCGCCGGGGTCGGCTTCGTGCCCACCATGGGGGCTCTGCACGCCGGCCACCGGTCCCTGCTGGCCGCCGCCCGGGCCGGGAACGACCTGGTGGTCGCCTCGGTGTTCGTCAACCCACTCCAGTTCGGGCCGGCCGAGGACCTGGCCGCCTACCCCCGCGACCGGGACGCCGACCTGGCCGTGCTGGCGGCGGAAGGGGTCGACCTGGCCTTCCTGCCCCCGGACGGCGAGATGTGGCCGGACCCGCCCGACGTCCGGCTGGCCGTCGGCGGCCTCGCCGAGCGGCTGGAAGGGCTGGTCCGGCCGGGGCACCTCGACGGGGTGGCCACGGTGGTGGCCAAGCTGCTCCACCTGGTCGGGCCGTCACGGGCCTACTTCGGCCAGAAGGACGCCCAGCAGCTCGCCGTGGTCCGGCGGATGGTCGCCGACCTCGCCTTCCCGAACGAGATCGTCGCCTGCCCGACGGTGCGGGAGCCGGACGGGCTGGCCGTGTCCTCGCGCAACGCCTACCTGTCGCCCGACGAGCGCCGGCGGGCCACCGCCCTGTACCGGGCGCTGTCGGCGGGCCGGGCGGCGTTCGAGGCCGGCGGGCGCGACCCGGCGGCCGTGGAGGCGGCCGCCCGCGACCTACTGGAGGACGCCCCTGGGGTCGCCCCCGACTACGTGGCCCTGGTCGACCCGGTCACCTTCGAGCCGGTCAAGCAGACCGAGCCCGGCCAGGTCCTGGCCACCGCCGCCCGGGTCGGCCGCACCCGCCTGATCGACAATGTCATCCTGTAGGAGCTGCGTGAGCTGGGACCCGGAGCCCCGGCCCCGCGGGGGCCTCGCCCTGAGCCCCCCGGGCCCCCTCCGGGCCTGGACCGAGGAGCGAACCGGATGCTGATCCCCCGCGGCCTGCTCGCCGCCGCCCCGCCCTCCCCGCCGGGCGGCGCGGCCGAGGAGGTCGACGTCCTGGTCGTCGGGTCGGGGGTGGCCGGGCTGTCGGCCGCCCTGGCCGTGCCGTCGGGCCGAAGCGTGCTGCTGGCCACCAAGGACCGCCTCGGCCATTCGGCCACCCGCTACGCCCAGGGCGGGATCGCGGCCGTGCTCGACCTGAGGGGGTCCGGGGGACTCATGGAGCGAAGCGGTAGCCCCCCGGACATTCTCTCGGACTCGGTCGCCGAGCACGTGGCCGACACCCTGGCCGCCGGGGCCGGGCTGTGCGACCCGGTGGCCGTGCGGACCCTGGTCTGCGAGGGGGGCCAGGCCATCACCGACCTGCTGGCCCGCGGGGTCCGCTTCGACCGCGACGGGCGCGGCGGGGAGCTGGCCCGGACCCGGGAGGGCGGGCACTCGCGGTCGCGGGTCGTCCACGCCGGCGGCGACGCCACCGGGGCCGAGCTGGAGCGGGCCCTGACCGAAGCCGTCCGGGCCGACCCGGCCGTCCGCAGCGCCGAGCACACCTTCCTGGTCGACCTGGTCACCGACGACGGCCGGGTCGTGGGGGCGCTGCTGTGGAGCGACGGCCGGACCCGGCTGGTCCGGGCCGGGGCGGTCGTGCTGGCCAGCGGCGGCGCCGGGCAGCTGTTCGCCGACACCACCAACCCGCCCCTGTCGACCGGCGACGGGATCGCCGCCGCCCTCCGGGCCGGGGCGGTCCTGGCCGACCTGGAGTTCGTCCAGTTCCACCCGACCGCCCTCCATCTCGACGGCGACCCCGGTCGACCGGGGGACCACCCCGGCGGTCCCCCGGACCCCCCCCGGCCGCTGATCTCCGAGGCCATGCGCGGGGAGGGGGCGGTCCTGCGCGACCTCGACGGGGAGCCGGTGATGGCCGGGGTCCATCCCCTCGGCGACCTCGCCCCCCGCGACGTGGTCACCCGGGCGGTCGCCGCCCGCATGGCCGCCACCGGCGCCAGGTACCTGTGGCTGGATGCCACCTCGATCCCGGCCGAGCACCTGGAGCACCGGTTCCCGACCATCCTCGCCCGCTGCCGCGCCGCCGGCATCGACCCGACCCACCAGCCGATCCCGGTCTCGCCCGCCGCCCACTACCTGATGGGCGGCGTGGTCACCGACCTCGACGGCCGCACCAGCCTTCCTGGCCTGTTCGCCGTCGGCGAAGCCGCCTGCACCGGTGTCCACGGCGCCAACCGCCTCGCCTCCAACTCCCTGCTGGAGGGGGTGGTGTTCGCCGCGCGCATCGGCCGCGCCCTGGAGGAGGGGGCGCCGGTGGCGGAAGGGGCGGTGGAGGTCGGGGCTGTGGACACCCGCACCCACGCGCATCGGGGTTGGGCTACCCTCCCGGAAGGGGCCCCACAACCGGCGGGTGCGGGTGAAGCGCGCCCGGGCGAACCCGGGGAGTGGGCCGACCCGGCGGCGGGTTCGGGTGCGGCGCACCCGGGGGAGTGGAGGGGTCCGGCGGCTGGGCCGGGGGCCAGGGGGCCGAATGTCGGGGAACTGCGGGGGCGGCTGCGGCGGGTGATGACGGACAGGGTCGGGGTGGTGCGGTCGGGGGCCGGCCTCGGCGATGCCATCGGTGCGCTCGAGCGGCTCGCCGTCGAGCTGGAGCCCGTCCCTCCCGGGACCGGACGATTCGAGGCCGCCAACCTCGTCCAGCTGGGCAGGGCGGTGGCGGAGCTGGCCATCCGGCGGGAGGAGTCCCGGGGCGGGCACTGGCGGTCGGACCACCCCGAGCCGGTGGAGGCGTGGCGGGTCCGGCAGACCGTGGTCAGGACCGGGGCGGGGGAGCTGGAGGCCGGGGTGCTCGCCGTGCCCGGGGCGGAGGCGGTCGTGGCGGAGGTGGCGTGCCCATGACCATCACCTTGCCCGCGGGGGCGCTGACCCTGGCCGTGCGGACCGCGCTGGACGAGGACCTGGGGGCCGAGGGGGACCCGACCAGCCGGCTGCTCGGGGCCAGGGCGACAGCACAGCTGGTCGCCCGGGGCCCCGGCGTCGTCGCCGGGCTGGCCGCGGTCGACGTGGTCCTGGCCGAGGTCAGGGAGCGGCTCCACCTCGGTCCGGCGGCGTTCCGGCCCGAGGTCGCCGACAGCGCCCCGGTGGAGGCCGGGGCCGTGCTCGGCCACTTCG
>DASZON010000496.1:0-5528 GCA_035550755.1 Actinomycetota bacterium
ACGACGGTGGGGACGACGACGAGGAGGACGAAGGCGGGGAGGAAGCAGAGGACCAGCGGGAAGACGAGGCGGACGGCGGCGCGGCCCGCTTCGGCCTCGGCATGGAGCCGGGTGCGGCTGCGGAGGGCCTCGGCCCTCGCCGCCAGCGCTTCCGCAGGTGGCGCGCCCCATCGCTCGGCGGCCTCCAGCGCGGCCGCGGCGGCGCGGAGCTCCCCGAGTCCCGACCGGTCGGCGGCGGCTCGCAGGGCGGCGGCCGGCGTCCCGCCAAGCTGGAGGACCGCGGCAGCCAGACTCAGGTCCTCGTGCAGCGCCTCGGGAGCTCGTTCCGCGACCCGGAGCACCGCCCTGTGCGGGTTGAGGCCGGCCAGCAGAGCCGCACCGAGCAGGTCGAGGACCGCCGGAGCGGCCTCGCTCCGGACGGCCAGGTGTCGGGCGGCCGCCCGCCGGCGTGCTACCCATCCGGCCACCGGAAGGGCCAGCGCGGCCGACACTGCGGCAAGGGCCAGGCCAGGGACGACCGTCGCGGTCAGCACGGTGACGAGGAGGCCGGCGCCGAGCCCGGCGATCCGCCAACGGTAGCGATCATCCTGGCGGTTCATGGGACCGGGCCCCTGACGATGTGGGCGGCCCAGGCGACGCCGAGCAGCTCGAAGGTCATCGCGGCCGCCAGGGTTGCCCAGCCGAGCGGCTCCCGGACCAGGAAGACGGCATCGCCGGGAGCGGTCAGGGCGAGGACGCCGAGGAAGGCCGGGGCCATCGCCGCCACTACGCGGGCCGACAGTCGGGCTTGCGCGGTGGCGGCCATCCGCGCCTGCCGGGTGCGGACGCGGTCCGCTGCCGCGACGGCCACGCCCGCGAGCACCGGGCCGGGCGGGGCGCCGGTCGACTCTGCGAGGTCGAGCGCCTCTCCCGCAAGCGCCAGCTCGGTCAGCCGCTCGGCCCCGGCCGCGTCGGCCAGCGCGCGTCCGGCTCCCGCGCCCAGCTCCGCCACCTGGACGGCCTGCCTGAGGACGGGTTCGAGGGTGGGCGGGGCACCCTCGGACGCCGCCTGCAGGGCCCGCCGGGGGTTGATGCCGGCGACCACGGTCGCGCGGAGCACGTCGATGACCTCGGGGACGGCTGCCTCCATCTCGCGCCGGGTGGCCGTCCTCCGGCCGGGTGCTGGGACCCACGAGCGCAACCGCTCGAACGGCCGGCCACGGCTGCGCTGAGGCCGTCCAGGCCGGTGGGCGTCCATGGGCCTGGGACCGTCAGGCGGACGTGGCCGCTGCGTGCGGAGGGTGATCGCCGCTCCGTGTTCTGTGCGCATCGATGCCGGGCGTCCCACGGACCGGCAACGGCGTGCCCGCCTCCACAGGGTTCGTCGCCACCGAGGCGCTCCGCCGCGGGAGCGGCGGCGCGGGAGCAGTGCCTGACCTCGCGGGTCGCGCCCGCGGATCGGGTCGGTCGCGGTCATCGGACCGCGCCGAGGGATCAAGGTGGGCGGGGTCATCGGGCCGCGTCGGGGATCAGGGTGGGCGGGATCATCGGGTGCGGGTCCGGGGGCAGAGGACGCGGACCCGGCCGGCGAGCTGGGCCGGTTCGAAGGAGGGAAGCACGGAAGGGTCCAGGCGGTCGGCCCAGCGGGGGACGTGGCCGGTGGCCGAGAGGCCGGGGGCGGGGCCGGCGGTGCGGAGCGGGATGGCCTGGGACCGGCCGTCGTTGGTCGTGACCAGCTCGGCGACCGCGGTGACCCGGCGGCCGGGATGGCCGGCCGAGGACCGCTCCAGGTGGACGACCGCGCCGATACCGCCCGCGACGAGGTGGCGGACGACGTCGAGGCCGGCGCCGGGTGCGGCCAGGGCCATGGCTTCGAGGCGCGCCGGGACCTCCTCGGGGCTGCCGGCGTGGAGGGTCGTCATGAGCCCGTGGTGCCCGGTGTTGGCCGCCTGGAGCATGTCGAGGACCTCTGGGCCGCGGACCTCGCCGACGACGATGCGATCGGGACGCATCCGGAGGGCGTTGCGGACCAGCTCGCGGAGCGGCACCTCGCCGCGGCCTTCGACGTTGGGCGGGCGCGCCTCGAGCCGGACGACGTGGGGACCGGGAAGCTTCAGCTCCGCCACGTCCTCAATGGTCACGACGCGTTCCCGGGCCGGGATGGCGGCGGCGAGGACGTTGAGCAGGGTCGTCTTGCCGGTCCCGGTGGCGCCGGACACGGCGATGGCGATCCCGGCGCCGACCATGGCCTCCAGCAGCCGGGCCGTGGCGGCGTCGAGGGCGTCGCGCTCGATCAGGTCGTTCAGGTCGAGCCGGCGCCTGGCGAACGTCCGGATGGTGACCACCGGGCCGTCCGGGGCCAGCGGGGGAAGGACCGCGTGGAACCGCTCGCCACCGGGGAGGCGGGCGTCGACCCAGGGTCGGGACTCGTCGATCCGGAGCCCGAGCGGGGCGACCACGCGCTGGACCAGCGCGGCGACGGCGGCGGCAGACGGGAAGCGCACGGGGGCCCGTTCGATGGCGCCGCCGCGCTCCACCCACACCTCGGCGGGACCGTTGACCAGGACGTCGGTGACGGCCGGATCCGCGAGGAGCGGAGCCAGCGGGCCGAGCCCGGTCAGCTCGTCGCCGACCGAGCGGACGAGCGCCGCCAGGTCAGGCCCTGAGAGGGCGGCCCCATCCTCGGCAAGGGCTCCGGCGACCGCCTCCCGGAGGCTGGCGGCGTCGCCGGCGACCACGCCGCTGGCCGCCAACCGCCGCTGCACCCGCGCCACCAGCCCGCCGGTCGTCACGCCGACCGTGCCGGCCGCGCCAAGGGCGGGAGGAGAGCCGGGCAGGTTCAGGACGGCCGGCCGGCCGCCGGTCGGGTTCGGGAGGGCCGGGCGGGCGCCGTTCGCGGTCGGGAGGGCGGCGGGCGCGCCGGTCGGGTCCGGGACCGCCGGGCGGGTCCCGGTGGCCTTCGCGACCGCCGGGCGGGCCCCGGTCGCCCTCGGGGCGGCGAGCCGGGCGCCGGGCGGGTTCGAGGCCGCCGCGCGGGCCCCGGAGGCCAACCGCGGCCTCGGCGGGTGGGTGGGGCTGGGAGCGGCGGGGGGCCAGGTAGGGGCGGTCATACCGCTACCGCCGTGAACGGGACCACGCGGTTGGCGAGCGTCACCATGGCATGGACGGCGGGGAGGTCGTGACGGTCGACGAGGAGGACGCCGTCCTCGGCGGCGGCGGCCAGCTCGGCGGCGGCGGCGGGGACGAGGGCCCAGAGGCCGTCTCCCAGGGCGGCGCGGACCTCGCGGGGGGCCAGGGGCGCCCGGGGCCGGACGCCGGTGACCACGGCGCCGACGCTGTCGGGGTCATGGCCGGCCGCCGTCCAGGCTCCGATGGCCGCCTGGAGGCTCCGGACGCCGGCGGTCTCGCAGCGGCCGACGGCGATCTGGACGTCGGCACGCGACAGCGCGGCCTCGACCACCGACCCGCCGGCAACCGGCAGGTCGACCACGATCACGCGATACGCGGCCGTGGCGGCCTCGAGCACCATCAAGACGTCAAGCGGGTGTGGAGGCAGCTCGACGACGCCGTCGATCAGCCCCGAGAGCGGCAGGACCGACAGGCCGGGCCATGGCTCGGCCAGCGATCCGGCGAGCGCGGCGGGGTCCAGGTCGCCGTCCGGTTCGAGCGTGTCATCCCGCTCCGGAGAGCCGTTCCCGTCCGGGCCGACCCCGATGGACGGGTCGTGGACCGGTCGCGTGCCATACGCGGGAACATCCTCGTGGAGCGGGACGCCCGGCTCCAGATCGCCCAGGTCCGCTCCGATCCCGGGCATGGGCGCTGCTGGGCCTTCCAGCCTCGGGAACAGGCGGCCCCAGGTCGCCACCGCCCCCAGGTCGAGACGGAACGCGAGACCGCCGGAGAGGTCGAGGAGGAGCACGGGGCTGGGGCCCCAGCGGGACCAGGCGCCGGCGAGGTGGGTGGCGATGGTGGTGGTGCCGGCGCCGCCCTGGACGCCGCGGGTGGCGACGACCAGGCCACTGTGGCCGCCGGTGGGGTCGGGCGCGGCGGTGGCGGCGACCCGGGCGAGCTCGCCTGGAAGGTCGGCGGCTCCGTCGGGCCAGGCGAGCAGGCTGCGGGCGCCGGCGGCCATGGCCGCCCTGACGTCGGCCGGGTGGTCGTCGTCGCCGACCGCCACCAGCGGGGACCGGCGGTCGGCGGGCAGGTTGGCCAGGACCGCGCACCCGACCAGGGCGACCGAGGGCCCGGCGGCGAGGGCGGCGGTCAGCCCGGCGACGCTGGGGTGGGCCACCAGCACCTGCCAGCCGGCCGCTGCCTCGACGGCGTGCCGCAGGGACTCGGCGGTGGCCGGGTCGTCGTGGGCGACCACGACCAACGGTGGGATCGACGGAACAGGTTCGAGGGCCACGGGCATCCTCCCGGTGCCTGGAAGGTGGGCGGAGCGGACCGGGTGGCGGTGCCGTGCCGGGTCCGGCGCCGGGAACAATGGCCGGGCGACGGACCGAGTGGAAGACGCTCGACCCAGAATGTGCATAACTCCGCCGGCGCCCGAAGCGGACCCTGACCCCCCGAGGGGGTGGGGACAGACGAGTTTCACGATCTGCCGAGATGAGTAAGCTTCCGGGAACAGGAACTTCCGCAGGGAGGCGGATTGGATGGCCGAGAGCAGTCCCGCGATCGAAAACCTCTTCTCCGAGGCACGGACCTTCCCGCCACCGGACGAGTTCAAGGCCGACGCCCTGGTCAAGGACATGTCCCTGCACGAGCGGGCCGAGCAGGACCTGGAGGGGTTCTGGACCGAGCAGGCCGAGCGGCTGCGCTGGACGAAGCCGTGGGACAGGGTGCTCGAGTGGGATCTGCCGTTCGCCAAGTGGTTCGTCGGCGGCCAGCTCAACGTGTCGGACAACTGCCTGGACCGGCACGTGGACAACGGCGACGGCGACAAGGTCGCCTACCACTGGGAGGGTGAGCCGGGCGACACCCGGACGATCACCTACGAGGAGCTCCGCGACGACGTCGCCCGCTTCGCCAACGCGCTGAAGTCGATCGGGGTCCAGCGGGGCGACCGGATCAACATCTACATGGGCATGGTGCCCGAGCTGCCGGTGGCCATGCTCGCCTGCGCCCGCCTCGGGGCGGCGCACTCGGTGGTGTTCGGAGGGTTCTCGGCGGACGCGCTGCGGGACCGCATCAACGACGCCGAGGCCAAGGTCCTCATCACCCAGGACGAGGGCTGGCGGGCCGGCAAGGTCGTGCCCCTCAAGCAGAACGCCGACGACGCCGTCGCCGACACCCCCAGCATCGAGAAGGTGGTGGTGCTGCGGCGGACCGGCAACGACGTGCCCTGGGACGGGGACCGCGACGTCTGGTGGCACGAGCTCGTCGAGGGCCAGTCGGCCGACTGCCCACCCGAGGCGATGGACGCCGAGGACCTGCTGTACCTGCTCTACACCTCGGGGACCACGGCCAAGCCCAAGGGGATCATGCACACCACCGGCGGGTACCTGACCGGGGTGTCGACCACCCACCGGCTGGTGTTCGACCTGCAC
>DASZON010000497.1:0-3335 GCA_035550755.1 Actinomycetota bacterium
GGGTCGGGTTGACGGCGGTCATCTGCTTCACCTCCCCCGGGCCGCGAAGGCCATCGGGCTCATCGGGCGGGCGGCCTCGGCGTCGCGGATGGTCCGGCCGGTGTAGGCCAGGAAGACGTCGTCGAGGCTGGGCCGGGTCACGGTGACCGAGTTGATGGGGATGTCCAGGCCGCCGAACAGCCGGGGCACGAAGGCCGCGCCGTCGGTCACGGCGAAGGTCACCGCCCCCTCGTGGACGGCCGCCTCGATCTCGAAGCGGTCGGCCAGCTCCTGGATGGCCCGGGCGTCGTCGTCGGTCGTGATCTGCACCCGGTCCTTGCCGATGCCGGACTTGAGGGCGGCCGGGGTGTCCAGGGCGACGATCCGGCCCTGGTCGACGATGGCGATGCGGTCGCAGTGCTCGGCCTCGTCCATGTAGTGGGTGGTGACGAAGACGGTGATCTCCTGACGGCGGTGCAGCTCCTTCAGGTAGTCCCAGATGGAGGCCCGGGTCTGGGGGTCGAGGCCGATGGTCGGCTCGTCCAGGAACAGCACCCGCGGCGAGTGCAGCAGGCCCCGGGCGATCTCCAGGCGCCGGCGCATGCCGCCCGAGAAGGTCTGGACCAGGTCGGCGCGGCGGTCCCAGAGGTCGACCATGGTCAGGACCTCCTGGCGGCGCTGGGCCGCGGTGGTCCGGTCGACCCCGTACAGCTCGCCGTGGAAGCGCAGGTTCTGCTCGGCGGTCAGGTAGGCGTCCAGGGTCGGCTCCTGGAAGACGAGACCGATGTGGCGGCGCACCTGGTCGCGTTCGCGGGCAACGTCGAAGCCGGCCACCCGGGCCGTGCCGGCGGTGGCCTCGGCGAGGGTGCAGAGGATCTTGATGGTGGTCGACTTGCCGGCGCCGTTGGGCCCGAGGAACCCGAAGGTCTCTCCCGGCCGCACGTCCAGGTCGATGCCGGCCACGGCCTCGACCTGCTTGTAGCGCTTGACCAGTCCCCGGATGGAGATGGCCGCGGTGGTGTCCTCCATTGGCACCTCACTTTCTCTAACGACGTTCGGGATGCTACTCTAACAGCGTTAGAGCGGCAACCGGTTTCGGAGGATGGCGATGGCCCTGACCCAGGAGCAGGTGGTCAAGCGCGCCGTCGAGCTGATGGCCGAGGCCGGGCTGGAGGCGCTGACCCTGCGACGGCTTGCCGGCGAGCTCGGGGTGTCGGCGCCGACCCTCTACTGGCACGTCCGCAACAAGCGCGAACTGCTCGACCTGATGGCCGAGGCCCTGGTCACCCGGGCCGGCCACCGCAGCCCCGCCCCGGCGCACGGCCAGCCCTGGTGGGAGTGGCTGGCCGAGCGGGCGCGGGTGCAGTGGCGGGCGCTGACCTCCTTGCGCGACGCCGCCCTGGTGGTCGCCGGCAACCGGCCCACCGAGGCTCGCCTGCCCGAGATCGAGCAGGTGGTGGCCAGCCTGGTCGCGGTCGGCTTCCCCCCGACCGAGGCCCTGCGGACCATCCTGGCGGTCGGCAACTACGTGATCGGCTGCGCGGTGGAGCATCAGGCCGAGGCGGCACGGCCCCCCGACCCCGGGCGCGCCGCCCGGCGCCTGGCCCGCGAGGCCGGCGACCTGCCCACCCTGACCGCCGCCATCGCCGGGATGGGCGAACTCGGCCCCGCCAGCGAGGCCGAGTTCGAGCACGGGCTCGCCCTGCTGATCGCCGGCATCCGGGCCGCCCAGGCCGAGCGGCTCCGCGGGCCGGTGGTCGCCGCCGGCGTCCCGGGCTGACGCCACCCGGACGCTCAGCCCCGCGCCCCGCCGAGCGCCTCCAGGGTGGCCGGGGCCAGCCGGGCCAGCACCGGCGGCAGGTCCCCGGGGTGGACCACCCCGAGGCGCGCCGTGGCCCTGGTCAGGGCCACGTACAGGTCGCTCGGCCCACGACGGCTGCCGGAGAGGATCGCCGCCGGGTCGAGGACGACCACGGCGTCGAACTCCAGGCCCTTGGCCTCGGTCACGGTCAGGACGGCCACCGGGGCGTCCAGCACCGACGGGCCCTGGCGGGTGGTGGCCACCGCCACGATGCCGGACAGGAGCGCCGCCACCTCCTCGGCCCGGCCGGGCGGGACGAGCACGGCCAGCTTGCCCTGGCCGGTGGCGGCCGCCCCGGCCGCCACCACCCCGGGGAGCTCGGCGGCCAGCCGCTCCGGGTCGACCCGCAGGTGCCAGGGCTCGACCCCGGCCTCGCGGACCGACCGGGGCGGCTCCTGGCCGCTGCCCATGCCGGCCAGCACGTCGGCGGCCACGGCCATGATCTCGGCCGGGGTGCGGTAGTTGACCGTCAGCTCCTCGATCCGCCAGCGGCCGGCGGCATAGGGGTCGAGGGCCCGTGCCCACGACCCCGGGCCCCAGGTCGCGCCCGTCTGGGCCATGTCGCCGACCACGGTCATGGAGCGGCTGGGGCTGCGCCGCATCACCATCCGCCAGGCCATGGCCGACAGCTCCTGGGCCTCGTCCACGATCACGTGGCCGAACACCCAGCCGCGGTCCTGGCGGGCCCGGTCGGCCAGCCCGACCTGGGGGCCGCGGGACCGCCAGCGGCTGGCCAGCACCGACGGGTCGAGCCGGCTGGTGTCGGGGGCGTAGCGGGCGGCGTCGCCGATCGAGGTGCCGGCCAGGACCTCGCGGGCGTACGCCAGCTCGGCCCGGTCCTGCTCGGCCCGGCGGGCCTCGGCCCGCCGCGCCCTGGCCCCGTCGTCGCCCAGCAGCACCGCCGCCTCGTCCAGCAGGGGCACGTCGGCCGGGGCCCAGGCGGGGTCGCCGTCGGCCGGGGGCCGGCGGGCCAGCAGGGCCTGCTCGGACGGGGTGAGGTCGCCGGCCGTGGCCAGGCGCTCGGGAGAGGCGAGCAGGTCGCCGACGAGCTGCTGGGCGGTCAGCCTCGGCCACAGCCGGTCGAGGGCGGCCCGCACCGCCGGGTTGGCGGCCAGCTCGGCCCGGATCTCGTCCAGGTCGGGGTCGAGCAGCCGCTCGTCGGGGAACAGGTCGACCAGCAGGTCGTCGTCGGGCAGGTCGACCTCGGGGAGGTCGCGGGTGAGGGCGGCCACCATCTGGCCGGCCAGAGCCTGCACCAGCTCGCGCCGGAACACCGACCGGGCCTGGTTGTGGGGGGTGCCGGCGGCCCGGGCGGCGCCCCGGGCCCGCTCGCAGGTCGCCCGGTCCAGGCGCAGCCGCAGCCCGCCCACCTCGACGGTGACGTCGGCCTCGGGGAGCCGCTGGCGGTCGGCGACGGCCGCGGCCAGGACGGCCACCATGCGCGGGTCGCCCTTGACGGCGGCCACCGCCACCGGCTCCTGGGCGGTCGCGGTCA
>DASZON010000498.1:0-8507 GCA_035550755.1 Actinomycetota bacterium
GTGAACAGCAGCTCGCGGTAGGCCCGGCGTTGGTCCTCGGTCGACTCGACCTGGATCGAGTCGAACCGCTTCTTGATGGTGCCGCTGCTCTCGTCGGCGGCCAGGATGCCCTTGCCTGGGGCGACCAGCGCCCTCGCGGTCACGGCGAACTCGTCAACGGTCATGGTGGGAACCTCCTCGAAGGTCATGGGCGGGATGTCGGAGACGGAGGGCATGGCGTCACCGTTTCTGAAGGACAAACCGGTACCAGCCGGCGCCCTGGGTCTGCTCGACCTGGCGGTTGCCGGTCGCCCTGGCCCAGACCGGCAGGTCCGGGACCGAATCGGGGTCGCTGGTCAGCACCTCGATCAGCGCACCGGACTCCAGTCGGGCCATGGCCACGGCGGTGCGGGCGACGGGCAGGGCGACATTCAGCCCCCGCAGGTCGAGGGTCATGGCGGCGGTCGCGGGCATCGGCTGCCTCCTTCTGTTGCGCCCCCAAGCGTGGCAGCCGGGCCAACCGCCATGGCAGGGTCCGACTGACCCTTGTGGACGGGACCTTCGGCCCTGCCGGTGGTGCGTTCCCCGGGTCAGGGTCGTGTCATGAAGACCACCCCGACCACAGCCACCAGCGGCCGCAATGGACACCGGGGATGGCGTGCCGCCGGACCGCTCGTCCCGGCCACGATCCGAGCTGAGGTGTCGCTGGGTCGGCTGGCCACGCTTCCCGCCGAGGTCGTGCTGGGAGAGCTGGGCGTGGACACCGGCGGCCTGTCAAATGAGGAGGCGGCCGCGCGGCTGGCCCAGGCCGGACCCAACCAGCTCCCCCAGGCCCGGGGTCCGAGCCTGGAGCTGGCGTTCCTCGCTGCCAGTGAAGAGGGCCACGTCTCGACGCCACCTCGCGAGGGTCGCGCCGCCTGGCCGGAGGGGGCGTTCGAGCACGAGGTTGAGGAACTCGCCGGCGTGCGCGCACGAGTCATCAGCCTTCGGGCCCTGAAGGCCGACAAGGCGGAACGACGCGACGACCCGATCGTGGCGGCGAAGGACCGCGCCGACCTGGCGACGCTCTCCACGCTCAGCTAGGCGATGCGCCGTTCCTCAAGATTTCTGTTGGTTGGTTCCTTGAGCCCGCCTCACGAACTCCGGCGTCAGGGCGCTCATGGCATCAAGCGAAGGCTCTTCGTCGACGCGGCCGCAGGCGCCTTCACCGGCTGGTTCCCCCTGTGGTCAAGACGCATTTGGCCGCCGAGCAACCCTGGGTTTCCTGCTCGTCACCATCCTGCTTGCCGTCTCGTCGGCCAACGTCCACTGCCGATAGGAGGCCAGTCCATCCGGACCACGCCGCCGAACAGGCCAGAGCCAAAAGGACTTGCCATGGTGTTGCCGGCGTCGGGTTGGGCACCCGGGGCTGACCGCCATCCCCGGCTTTGGCCGGCCCCGGGCGAATGCCAGGATGTGAGGGGCTCACCTCCTGGCAGAGCGGCACGGCTAAGGGCCACACGTCGCTGGTAGGGCGGCGGCGGATTTCCCTCCATCTTCCCTCCGCCCGACACTCGGCTGCCCGGGACGGGGCGAAACAGGCAGGGTCGCCGAGGGACGGCTGAAGCTGTCGACCTGCCGTTTACGCACGTCACGACCGATGGTGGGATCGTGTGGGGACGCGAGGGGATCGGTGAGGCAACAGCGGTGCGACCTGTAAAATCGCCGGCATTGCCTACACAGGTTCGAATCCTGTCCCTGCCACACTGATCGCCGTATGACCAGGTCGCGAACCGAACGCACGGCCGCCGTATCTCTTCCGGCGTTCCTCGGCACGCACGAGGTCGGCACGCTCTCGATCGAGAACCGGCGGCTGATCGTCCAGCAGGCGCTCCTGCTCCTGGAGCAGAACTACGCCCTGCTGCCGTTCAAGGTTGCGCGGTACGGGATCAACCCCCTGCAGCGGCTCCGCCTGCTGCAGGCGAGACTGGGCCGCCCGGGCGAGCCGGAACCGGAGGTGAGCTTCCACGCCGAGCTGGTCGACATCTACAACTCGCTCCGCGACCTCCACACCCGCTACACCCTCCCCCGGCCGTTCGCCGCCGCCGCCGCCTTTCTGCCGTTCCTGCTCAAGGAGTTCACCGAGGACGGCCGCCGGCGCTACCTGGTGGGGAAGCGCCGGCCCGAGGACGCCGAGCTGCCCCACCCGACGTTCCGCTTCGGCGTCGAGGTGACCCAGTGGAACGGCGTCCCCATCGCCCGAGCCGTCGAGCGCTTCGCCGAACGCATCCCCGGCGCCAACCCCGATGCCAGGCACGCCCGCGCGGTCGACCGGTTCACCTTCCGTGCCCTCGGCTTCGGGCCGCCGCCGGACGAGGAGCTGCTCAGGATCGAGTACCTCGATCTCCAGGGCAAGGACCGCAGGATCGAGCTGACGTGGAGCGTCACGGCCTTCGCGCCGGGGTCCTCCGGCACCGCCGGAGACGACGCCATGGCCCAGGTCCCGTCCGGGTTCGACGTCGAGGCGGTGCAGGTCGCCCGGTTGCGCACCCTGGTCTACGCGCCGGAGTTCATCGCCGCCGAGGAGTCCGGCGAGCCGGTCGCGGCAGGCCCGGACGACGTCGACGTCAGCCCCGCATGGCAGACCGTGTTCGAGGCGCACCGGCTGGCGGCCGGCGGCCGGGTGTTCGGTCATCTGCGGATCCGGACCTTCAAGCCACCGGAGAACCTCCCCGACGGGTTCGTCGGGTTCGTCCGTGAGTTCCTCCGGCTCCTCGGCGAGCTGCCCCAGGACGGGCTCGTGGTCGACATCCGGGGCAACCCTGGCGGGGCGATCTGGGCGGCCGAGCTGTCCCTGCAGGCACTCACTCCGCACCCGCTCGAAGCCGAGCCCGGACAGTTCGCGGCCACCATGCTGAACCTGCGGATCTGCCGGGCGAACGACGACATGGCCGCCTGGCTGCCCTCGATGGAACAGGCGCTGGAGACGGGTGCCACCTACTCGGCCGGTGTCCCGTTCACCCCCCAGGACTGGCTCGCCCAGGTGCCGCAGACCTACTTGGGGCCGGTCGTGCTGATCACCGACGCCCGCTGCTACTCAGCGGCCGACATCTTCGCGGCCGGGTTCCAGGACAACCGGATCGGGCCGGTCCTCGGCGTCGACGGGACCACCGGCGCCGGGGGCGGCAACGTCTGGAAGACGGTGAACCTGCTCGGCTCGCTGCCGACCGACGACGACGTCCCGTTCCGGCCGCTCCCCGGCGGGGCCGACCTGTCGCTCGTCATCCGGCGCGTCCTCCGGGTCGGGCCCAACGCGGGTGCTCCGCTGGAGGACTACGGCGTCCTCGCCGACGTGCGCCACGACCTCACCCGCGACGACATCGTCAAGAACGACGCCGACCTGATGGCCGCCGCGGCCGGGCTCCTTGACAGGGGCACGCCGCGTCGCTTCGAGGTCGCGCTGTCGGAGGCGGCGGGGGAGCTGACCGCCACCTTCGAGGTCCTGGGGATCGACCGGGCCGACGTCATCGTCGACGGCAGGCCACGCCTCAGCGTGGACCTCGGCGGCAACCCGGGGCCGGTCGTCGTGCCCGGGG
This sequence comes from Actinomycetota bacterium, assembly GCA_035550755.1. Classification (GTDB taxonomy): domain Bacteria; phylum Actinomycetota; class CALGFH01; order CALGFH01; family CALGFH01; genus CALGFH01. The sequence continues at coordinate 3,555 of DASZON010000498.1, forward strand.
CTGGGACGCCGACCAGGGTCCGGGTCGAAGGGTACGACCACGGGAGCCTGGTCGCCGCCCGCGACTTCGCCAGGTCGGGGCCGGAGCTGCGGCTGCCGACCACCTTCGAGCTCCCGCCCTGAGTCCCTGCCGGCTCAGTTCTGGAACAGGCCGCTGATGCTCTGGCGGTGGTGGATGCCCCGGATCGCCTCGGCGAACATGGGGGCGGCCGAGACGACCCGGACCTTGGGCGAGAAGGCCACCGGCTGGGTCTCGACGGTGTCGGTGGTGATCAGCCGGCCGATCGGGCTGGCGTCCAGGCGCTCCATCGACCCCTCGGCGAAGACGCCGTGGCTGACCGCGGCCATGACCGAGCGGGCGCCCTTGCCGATCAGCTGCTCGGCCGCCTCGACCAGGGTGCCGGCGCTGATCGTGAAGTCGTCCACCAGCACGACGTTGCCACCGGCGACCTCGCCGATGACGTCGATGGCGGCGGCCTGCTCGTCGTGGTCGGACCGCACCTTGTCGACGATGGCCAGGGGGGCGTCGAGGCGGCTGGCGAACATCCGCGCCTTCTTGGCGAACCCCGCGTCGGGCGAGACGACCACCATGTCGGTCAGGCCCTCGGCCCGGATGGCGTCGCACAGGAACGGCCGGGCGTACAGGTCGTCGACCGGGATGCGGAAGAAGCCCTGGATCTGGGCGGCGTGCAGGTCCATGGTGACCACCCGGTCGGCCCCGGCCACCTCGATGGCGTCGGCGCACACCCGCGCCCGGATCGACACCCGCGGCTCGTCCTTCTTGTCGCCCTTGCCGTAGCTGAAGTAGGGGATCACCGCGGTCACCGAGGCGGCGCTGGCCCGCTTCAGGGCGTCGATCCAGAACAGCAGCTCCATGAAGTGGTCGTTGGCCGGGTACACGGTCGACTGGACCAGGTAGACACGCCGGCCCCGGACGTTCTCCAGCACCCTGGGGAACAGGGTCCCCTCCGAGAACCGCAGCACCTCGCCCTGACCCACCGCCACCCCCAGGTGGCCGCAGATCTCCTTGGTCAGCCGGGGGCTGGCCGACCCGGAGAAGACGAGCGGCCCCACGGCCTGGTCGCTGTCCACTGCCGGCTCCTTTGCTGTTCCGCCGTTGCCGGGCCAGCCCACCATCCGCCGCCCCGGCCGTCAACCCGGGACGGTTGCGAAGTTCGGCCGCCGGCCCCTACCGCCGGCCCCCGACCGCGACGGTGACCGGCTGCAGGTGGGGTTGGGTGCCGGTGGTGGCGACATAGAGCTGGAGCTGGGGCCCGCCGGGGCCAGGGCGCCAGAGATCGTCGGGGGTGATGGCGGCGAACCGGACCGCGGGCTCGCCGGGGCGTTCGGGGAAGAGCCTCGACCCGCCGCCGATGGTGCCGTTGACGGCGACCAGGACGGTGGCGCCGGGCGGCGGCGGCGAGGCGAGGCGGCCGAAGACCAGGGCCGGCACCTTGCCCGAACCGGGGTCGACCCGCTCCAGCGACCGCTCGTCGTCAAGGACGGCGGTGGCCGGGGCGCCGCCGATCGGGCCGACCGAGGCCGGGTCCCGTCCGACCAGGTCGGCGGCGACGCCGAACCGGTACAGGCCCCGGAGGCCCTGCGAGCCCCGGACCAGGGTGTCGGTGGTCCCCCGGAGCACCTGGGCCCAGTTGGCGGGGCCGTCGCGGACCTGGCGGCGGCCGAGGACGTCGTACCACCACTTGTCGGTGCGGGTGCGGGCCGGCGGCCCGGCCTGGGAGACGCCGTCGGTCTTCCACGGCACCGGGATGCCGGCCAGGTCGGCGACGGTCGGGAGCAGGTCGACCTGCTCCCAGTTGCGGTCGTCGACCACGCCGTGATCCTGGCCGGGGGCCTTGATGAACTGGGGCACCCACATCAGGTCGGGGGCGTTGCGCCGGCCGAGAGCACGGCTGGGCTCTCTCGGGGTCCAGCCGATGCCATGGTCGGCGCCCATCACGACCAGCGACCGCTCCCACAGGCCCTCGGCCTTGAGCTTGGCCATCACCTGGCCGACCAGGCGGTCGGTGTAGGCGACCTGGAGCAGGTGCTGCTGGTGGGCCAGCTCGACCAGTGGGGCCGGCAGCCGGTCGCTGCGGAAGGCGCCCCCGAAGGTCTCGAAGTTGTACTCGGCGCCCGAGGGCAGGTAGCGCCAGGGCTGGTGCGGCAGGAGCAGGTGCAGGAAGTGCAGGGTCGGCCGGTCGCCGGCCCTCAGGCCGGCCAGGAAGTCGTCGAAGCGCCCGGGCTGGTTGCGGCCGGCCTGCTTGAAGCGGAACTGGGCGGCCGCGGCGTCCTCGGACGCAGCGGCCGGATCGTGCCGTGACCGGGGCTGGTCGACGAACAGGGCCGGGTCGAAGGCGGCGTCATAGGGCTGGAGGAGCTGGCGCAGGACCCGGGCCGAGTCGCCGACGATCCCTCGCAGGCCAGTCTGGTGGCCGTCGCCGATCGACGACGCGCACTGGCGGGGCGGGCACAGCTGGCTGATGGTCTCGTACGCCCGCACGTCGTAGGACCCGCCGAACAATGAGAACAGGTTGTCGGGATACTCGGTGTACGACGGGGCCCTGGCCTCGTCCGGGTAGTTGCCGGTGAGCATCGCCGGCAGCGCCCACGGCGTGAACCCGGCCACCCCGGTGGCGTTGCGGTACCAGGTCGACTGGCGGGCCAGCTCGGCGAAGTTCGGGTACACCCGCTTGTCGATCCGGCCCTTGGCGTCCACCAGGGACCTGAGCGGGAACTCGTCGAACAGGATCATCACCACCGGCGGCGGCTCCCTGGTGGCGACCGCCACCGGCGGGGCCGGGGCCGTCGCCGCCCGTGCCGGCAGGACCAGCGCCGAAGTCGGCGAGGCCAGCAGGAACAGCAGGGCGAAGACCACCGGGGCCGGGGTCAGGAACCGCAGCCACAGCCTCGGCCAGGACCGGCTCGCGTACAGCACGCCTCCGCCAAGGCCGGCGGCCGCGGCGGCCGCGGCCAGCCCGGGGCCGCGCAGGCCGGTGGTGGCCTTGGCCACCTCGACGGCCAGCACCACCAGCAGGCCGGTGACCGCGACCAGGTGCAGCAGCCGCCGGGCGGTCCCGCTGACCAGCCCGGCCAGCTCCTCAACGAGCCAGATGGCCAGCGCCGGCAGCAGGGTCAGGCCGGCGACCAGCGCCAGGATGTCCAGCCGGTCGGCCCGCCGGAACAGGAACATGTCCGGGCTGCGGCCGGTGACGTCCAGCACCGGCTGGGCGACGGCCAGGCCGGTCAGGGCGAACAGCTCGGCCAGCGCCCACAGGTCCCAGCGGCCGCGGGTGTTCCGGATCAGCGGACCGGTCGCATTGGACGTCCCTTCCCGGGGAGCTGGTTGGCAGGCGCAGCATATGCCGATCCCCGCCGGTCCCGGCGGTGGTTACCGTGCGACCCGGAAGCGCAGGTGGGTGGCGGCGGCGGTCTGGACCGACCCGAGCGGCTCGAGCTGCACCTGCCCGTTGCCGAGGTGCTCGAACATCCGCGTGCCGCCACCGAACAGCACCGGGACCAGGTGGATCGAGAGCTCGTCGACCAGGCCGGCCTCGATGAACTGCCGCCCGACGTCGGCGCCGCCCATCACGGTCACGTCCTTGTCGCCGGCGGCGGCCTGGGCCTGCTTGCGGGCGGCCTCGATCCCGTCGGTGACGAAGCTGTAGACGCCTCCCTCGGGGACGTTCCCCGGGACCTCGTGACAGACCACGAACACCGGGACGCGGGCCGCGCCGGTGGGGCCGTCCGCCTCCCAGAACGGCAGCGAGTCGACGTAGGTGCGCCACCCGCAGATCACCGCCCCGAGGCTGCCGGCCCCCCTGGCGAACACCTCCCGGTCGGCCGGGTCGTCGCCGAAGGCCCACTCGTGCAGCCGCTCACCCCCCTCGCCCAGCGGTTCCTCCGGGGTCTGGTTGGCGGCGGTCATGAACCCGTCCAGGGACATGCTGATGTCGAACACGACCTTGCCCATCACGACCTCCATCGCTGCTCGGGAACGACCAACCTCTCGCACACCTTGGCCCGGCGCGAGAGCCAATCTGGGGGAAACCTGACCAGGCCAATGCCGGACGGGCGGCAATTTCACCCCTCGGCGGCGGGGTACCGTCTCCTGACATGGACCCAGGGTCGTGGTGGCGGAGGCTGCAGCGGCTGCCCACGCGGTGGGTGGACGCGGGCCTGGCGGCCGCCCTGGCGGTGGCGGTCGCGGTGGCGATCACCGTGGCGCCCGAGCAGGGCCGGCCGCCGGACGCCGCCGCCTACACCCTGGCGCTGGTCATCGGCGTCCTGGCCCTGTTCCGGCGGCGGTGGCCGCTGGCCGTGCTGCTGGCCTCGGCGGCGGCCCTGTACCTCTACAACCTGACCGACTACCCGGGACTGTTCTCGTCGGTGCCGCTCTCGGTCGCCCTGGTCACCGCCTGGGCCGCCGGCCGGCGGGCCTGGGCGCTGGCGGTGGTCGCCTGGTTCGGGATCACCCCGCTGCTGTTCGTGGCCCTGGCCGACGTCCCCCGCCCGTTCGCCGCCCAGATCGTCTACGGCGCCGTCTCCGACCTGTCGTTGCTGGCGGCGCTGCTGCTGCTGGGGGAGGCGATCCGCGGGCGGCGCCTGCTCCAGGCCGAGCAGGAGCGCTCCGAGGGGCTGCTCCTCAACGTCCTCCCGGCCCCGATCGCGGCCCGGCTCAAGCAGGGCGAGGAGGTCATCGCCGACCGCTTCCCCGAGGTCACGGTGCTGTTCGCCGACCTCGTGGACTTCACCGCGAGCAGCGACCGGAGCAGCCCGGAACGGGTCGTGGAGGTCCTGGCCGGTCTCTTCGCCGCCTTCGACCGGCTGGCCGAACGGCTCGGCCTGGAGAAGATCAAGACCATCGGCGACGCCTACATGGTGGTCGGGGGGCTGCCCGAGCCACGCCCCGACCACGCCCAGGCGGTGGCCGAGATGGCCCTGGCCCTGCGCG
>DASZON010000499.1:0-4199 GCA_035550755.1 Actinomycetota bacterium
GCCGCCTACGGGGACCGGACGGTGCTGGTCCGCGACGGCGTCGACGCCCTCGGGCTCGGGCTGGCGGCGCCGTGACCTTCCGGCTCGGCGTGCGGCTGGCCGTCGCCGGTGGACGGGAGTCGCTGCTGCGGCTCGCGGTCACGGCGTTCGGCGTCGCCGTCGGCGTCGTGCTGCTGCTGCTCTGCCTGACCGGCCAGTCGGCCGAGCAGGGGCGCGCCGAGCGGTCCGGGTGGCAGAGCGCCGACGCCGGCACGCCGGCCACCGCACCCGACCCGGCGTTGTTCCTGACGGTCACCGACTACCACCAGGGCATCGCGATGATCCGCGGCTACGTGGCCGCCCTTGGGCCCCGCCCGCCGGTGCCGCCGGGCCTGGATCGCCTCCCCGGGCCGGGCGAGGTCGCGGTCTCCCCGGCGATGCGCCGGCTGCTCGCGTCCACGCCCGACGACGAGCTCGACGACCGCTACCCCGGCCGCGTCGTGGCCACCATCGGCGACCGGGGGCTCGCCCATCCCGACCAGCTCGTCGCGCTCATCGGCCGCACGCCGGAGCAGCTCGGCGAGGTGACCTCGAGGTCGTTGTACCGGGTGCGGGGCTTCGGCTCGCTGCCCAGCGGCTACGCGTTCCACCAGGGGATCCGGGTGCTCCTCGTGCTCGGCGCCGTGCTCCTGCTCGTCCCGGTGGTCATCTTCATCGTCATGGCCACCCGCGTCGCCGCCGCCCACCGCTCCCAGCGGCTCGCCGCCATCCGGCTGGCCGGCGCGACCCGGCTGCAGACGGCGGTCGTGGCCGCGGTCGAGACCGGGCTCGGCGCCCTGGCCGGCGCCGCCCTCGGGTGGGCCGGCTACGAGCTGGGCCGGCGGGTCGTGGCGGCGACCCTGACCTTCCAGGGCGCCCGCTTCTTCGTCGACGACATCGCCGTCGCCCCCTGGCTGCTGGCGCTGGTCCTCGCCGGGGTGCCGCTGCTGGCGATGCTGACCACCATCGTGGCCCTGGGCCGGGTCCAGGCCGGCCCGCTCGCGACCAGCCGGCACGGCCGCCGGCCGCCGCCGACGGCCCGGCGCGCGCTGCCGCTCGCCGCCGGCCTCGGCGGCCTGCTCGCCGCGGCGCCCCTGCGCCGGGTCGCCGACAGCGAGACCGGCAAGCTCCTCGACAACCTGGCGCCGCTGTTCGTCATCCTCACCATTGTCGGCTTCGTGGCCATCGGGCCCTGGCTGTGCCTGCTCGCCGGCCGCGGCATCGCCCGCGTCAGCCGGCGGGTGCCCGGGCTGATCGCCGCCCGCCGCATCGCCAGCGACCCGAGCGCGACGTTCCGCGCCGTCAGCGTCGTGGTGCTCGCGGCCTTCGCCGTCACCTGCTCGGCCAGCCTCGTCGACGCCGCCGAGGAGCCCGTCGACCGGGGACATGGCGTGCTGCGGCCGGGCGTCGTCGAGGTCCTCACCGGCGGGGTGCCCGCGGCCAGGGTCGCCCCCCTCCTCGCGGAGCGGGCCGTGGCGGTCCGGTCCGACATCGGCGTCGCCGGCGACGTGGTGGCGTCCTGCGCCGAGCTCGCCCGGGTGGTGACGCTCCCGTGCTCCCCCTCGGGCTTCGCCCCGGGCGGCATCGGCCAGCGGTCCGGGCCCGGCGACAGCGACCTGCCGGTCTCCCTGGTGTACGTCACCACCGACGGCACCCCGGCGGCCGAGAACCGCGTCCGCACCCAGGCCGCCAACCTGGTGCCGAACGCGATCATCCACACCCAGCGGGACCGGATCGACACCGACGCGTTCTTCTTCGACAGCCTCGAGCAGCTGCAGCGCCTGGTCTGGTACTTCATCCTGCTGGTGGCCGCGTGCAGCCTCACCGTGGGCATGCTCGCCGGCGTCATCGAACGGCGGCGGCCGTTCGCCCTGCTGCGCGCGTCCGGCCTCCGCCTCGGGGAGCTCCGCCAGGTCGTGTTCCTCGAGACGGCCGCGGCCATGCTGGTCACCGCGGCGGTGGGGGTGGGGCTGGGGATGGCGTCGTCCTACGCCTTCGCCCTGTTCGGCGACCTGACCTGGCGGTGGCCGGACGCCGGCGTCTTCACCATGGTCGGCGTCGGCGTGCTGGCCGCGCTCGTCCTCTCGACGCTGGCCCTCCCATTGCTGGACAGCTCGACGCGACCCGACGCCGTCCGCTTCGAGTAGCGCGGGCGGTCAGGTCCGGCGGATGGTGAGGCGCCGCCCGGCGGCGTTGTCCAGGGCGAGGAACGTCTCGGCGACCGGCTTGGCGAACGGGCGGGAGAACGGGTAGCCCATGTCCCGGACGTCGGGGTACCGGTCGGCGGCGCCGCAGTAGCTCATGGAGCCGCAGTGCCCGGGTTCGGGCACCTGGTCCCGGGCGGCGTCGGTCAGCAGGACCAGCAGCCGGAAGCCCATCCCGGCCGAGGTGCCCTGCGGCAGCAGCAGGGTGTAGGGCCAGCCGCACTGGCAGTAGGAGCCGCCGCCGTCGTCGTCGCCGCCGGGCTGGGGTGCCGGCAGGTCGGCGGGGTCCTTGTCCGCGGGCTTCTTGATGACCGAGGACAGCTCGTCGGGCCGGAAGACGACCACCCGCCGGCCGGCGGGCACGGGCTGGATGAACTTGTCCAGCTCGATCCACCAGCGCCGCTCCTCGGCGGCGTCGGCGGGCACCGCCTCGGGGGCGAGGAAGAGCCGCACGGTGACGCTCAGGTCCTGCTGGCCCGGGTTCTCGACCCGCAGGAACCAGCAGAAGGGCTCGTGGGTGAGGTAGTCGATGGTGCCGCTGAACGGCGGCCCCGGCTGCCCGGGCGGCGGGTCGACGACCAGCTCCCGTTGCCTGACGGTGGTCGTCAGCTCGGCGGTCGTGCGGAAGGTGGTGCCGTCGGGCAGCACGACCTCGCCCTGGGCGAAGTCGAGGTCCCAGCGGTCCCCGCCGAAGGCGGCCTCGCCGAGCCGCTGCCCTCCGCCCTCGAGGAGGTCGGGGGCGTCACCGCCGGGGAGCTCGGCCGTGCGGCAGAGGATGAGGTCGGGGCTGGCCCAGGGCTCGGCGGCCCCGTCGAGGGTGTCGCGCACCAGCACCGCCGGGGCGTCCGACGCCAGGTCGTAGGGGTCCTGGGTCTGCTGCCACCGGTGGTTGAGCTCGTCGATCTCCTTGTGCCAGCGCCAGAAGACGGGATCGCGGATGGCCGTGCGGGTGATCGCCATCACGCCGACGCGCTCGCCCTGGTCGTTCGGCTCCGAACGGCTGGAGATGAAGTTGTGGCCGAAGTTGTGCAGCCCCCGGTAACGGTCGCGGTCCATCTGCGGCCGCAACCTGGCCACCGTCCCCTCGACGTTCTCGCCGAGGTTGGTCCGGGTGATCGCCACCGGGCCGCCCGGGCCGAGGAACTGGCGGTCCCCGATGGCCGTGAGGATGGCGCTGCGCCAGGTGTCGAGCTGGTCGGCGTCCTCGGCGGCCAGCGTCCGTCCCGGCAGCCGTTCGCGGAAGCCGTCGAACCGCTTCAGGGCGGGCCCGGGGTCGTAGCCCTCGCCGATCGGCGCCGTGAGGTCGGCCAGGGCGACGACCGGGTCGAGGCCGTGGGCGAGCCGCTCGGTGTTGTAGCGGGCGAGCATCTGCTGGTGCATGTAGAAGAACAGCTCGCCCTGGCGGTCGTTGAGGTGGAACAGCGTCCCGAAGGCCCGTGCCGGCAACGAGTCCAGGAACTGGCGCCAGGCCTGCTGGCCCCCCTGCTGGATGACGGCGTTGGCGCGGCTCAGGAAGGCGTTGGCGATGGCCTGGGCGGTGGCCGAGGTGAGGAAGGTCGCCCAGTCCGGCGCCGGGTCCAACCCCTCCAGGAGCTCGCGCAGCCCCTCGGAGTCCGCCGACGCGGCCCATTGGCGCCAGTCGGAGGGGAACAGCCCGGCGAACGGGTAGACCTCGTGCCAGTGCTCGTGGTGCTCGTTGGCGAGCGGGTCCTCGCGCCAGAAGTCCAGGGGGCGCTCGATCCCGGTCGAGCCCGCGACCGCGGCCTCCGCGGCGGCGGCGGCACCTTCGGCCGCCAGGCCGGCCGGGGGGAACTTCCGCGGCTCGGCCGCCACCGTGCGCGGCTTGACCAGGCGGCGGCCTTCCCGGCTGTGGGTGACGAACAGCGACAGCGCATGGTGGACGAGCTCGGGGTCCTCGGTCTGCGCCGCCCGGGTGGCCTCGGTGAGGGCGGCGTCGAGGCCGTCGACCAGGTCGTC
>DASZON010000500.1:0-4930 GCA_035550755.1 Actinomycetota bacterium
GCCCGGCTGGCCCAGGAGGAGGTGTTCGGCCCGATCGCCGTGATCCTGCCCGTGGCCGACGAGGACGAGGCGCTGCGGGTGGCCAACGGGGTCCGCTACGGCCTGGTCGCCTCGGTGTTCACCGCCGACCTGGACCGGGCCCTGCGCCTGGCGGCGCGGCTCGACACCGGCCTGATCCGGGTCAACGCCCCCACCTCGGGGGTCGACTTCCTGGCCCCGTTCGGGGGCGAGAAGGACTCCAGCTTCGGCCCCCGCGAGCAGGGCAAGGCGGCCCGGGAGCTCTACACCTCGACCCGGACCGTCACCGTCCTCCCCCAGCGGGGCTGAGGCCGTGGCCCTGTGGCGGGTGCTGGCCGACGGGCGGCCCCGGCTGGCCCGGGGGCCGGTCACCGGGCCGGCCGAGCTGCTGGGGGACGGGGCGAGCCTCGACACCGTCCTCGGCGGCGACCCGGGGGCGCTGGCGGCGCTGCTGGCCGGCCCGGCGGTGGGCCCGGTCCCGGACGGCGCCCGGCCGCTGGCCCCGGTCGGCCTCCAGCCGGTGTGGGCGGCCGGGGTGACGTTCCTGCGCAGCCGCGACGCCCGCCTGGAGGAGTCCAGCGGCCTGGACGCCTACGACAAGGTCTACCTGGCCGAGCGGCCGGAGCTGTTCCTCAAGGCCCTGCCGGGCACGGCCAGGGGCCCGGGCGAGCCGATCGGGATCCGGGCCGACTCGGCCTGGGACGTGCCCGAGCCCGAGCTGGCCGTGGTCGCCGACCGGCGGGGCGAGATCGTCGCCTACACCATCGGCGACGACGTGTCCTCGCGGTCCATCGAGGGCGAGAATCCCCTGTACCTCCCCCAGGCCAAGCTCTACCGGGGCAGCTGCGCCCTCGGGCCCTGCCTGGTTCCGGTGGGCGAGGCCCCCGACCCGGCGGCCATGGAGATCAGCCTCCGGATCGGCCGCGGCGGGACCGAGCTGTTCGCCGACGCCTGCTCGGTCGGGGACATGAAGCGGAGCCTGCCCGAGCTGGTCGACTGGCTCTGGCGCGGCCAGGACCTGCCGCTGGGGGTGGTCCTCAGCACCGGCACCGCGATCGTCCCCCCGCCCGAGCTCAGCCTGCGCCCCGGCGACCTGGTCACCATCGCCATCACCGGCCTGGGCGAGCTCGCCAACCCCGTCGAGCTGGTGGACACCAGCCCGCGGCTCAGCCGCTGACCCCGAACCGGTAGACGGTCGCCGACCGGTGGACCTCGCCGGGACGCAGCACCGTCGAGGGGAAGCCGGGCTGGTTGGGCGAGTCCGGGAAGTGCTGGGTCTCCAGGGCCAGCCCGGCCCGCGGGCCATAGGCCACCCCGCCGGTGCCGGTGACGCTCCCGTCGAGCTGGTTGCCCGAATAGAGCTGGAGCCCGGGCTCGGTGGTGGCCACCTCCAGGACCCGGCCACTGCCCGGCTCCTCGACCCGGGCCGCCGCGACCATGCCCCCCTCGGTGCCGGGCGGGCGGTCGAGGACGTAGTTGTGGTCGTAGCCGGCGCCGAAGCGGAGCTGCTCGTCGTCGTCGCCGATCCGCTCCCCGACGGCATGGGGCGAGGTGAAGTCGAACGGGGTCCCGGCCACCGGGGCGAGCTCGCCGGTGGGGATGCTGGTGGCGTCGGTGGGGACGTAGCGGCCGGCGTTGAGCTGGAGGATGTGGCCCTCGATGCTCCCGGCGGCTTCGCCGGCCAGGTTGAAGTAGCTGTGGTTGGTGAGGTTGAGCACCGTGGGGGCGTCGGTGGTGGCCAGGTAGTCGATCCGCAGCGCGTTGTCCGGGGCCAGGGTGTAGCGGACGGTGACCTCGAGGGTGCCCGGGAAGCCCATCTCGCCGTCGGGGCTGGTGTAGGCCAGCTCCACCCCGGCGTCGGTCCCGGTCGCGGTCCAGACGCGCCGGTCGAACCCCTCGGTGCCACCGTGCAGGCTGTTGGGGGGGTTGTTGACCGGCAGCCGCCAGGTCCGGCCGTCGAGGGTGAAGACGCCGCCGGCGATCCGGTTGCCGAAGCGGCCGATGAGCGCCCCCAGGTAGGGCGGGTTCCCGGCAACGTAGTCGTCGAGCGTCGGCTGGCCGAGGACGACGTTGGCCGGCACCCCGTCGCGGTCCGGCACCTCCAGGGCCTGGACGATGCCCCCGAAGGTGAGCACGGCCACGGTCATGCCCCGGTCGTTGGCCAGGGCCCAACGGTGCACCGGGCTGCCGTCGGCCAGCGTGCCGACCTGCTCGGTCCGCGTGCTGACCAATCCCGACCCACCGGACATGGCATGATCCTCCGTCGGCGACGCTACCACGGCGCCGCGGCCTGGAGGTCCCCAGCGATGCCAACCGACGCCCCGTCCCCGCCCGCCTCCCGCCGGGGTGCGGCCCTGCGCACGACCCTGGCCGTGCTCGCCCTGGTCGCGGCCGTGCCGCTGCTGTGGCTGGGCATCCAGGCGCTCCTCGACCACCGGGACGAGCACCAGATCCCCCTTCAGCTGGCCGGGAGCCGGCAGGCCGCCTGCCAGGTCGTCCAGCCCGACGCCGCCGGCTGCCCGGTGCCCGAGGCGGCCGTGGGCGGCTACCGGTCGGCCGTCCAGGGCGACGGCTGGCTGGTGGCCGGCTACGTCCTGGCCGGGCTGGGGGTGTTCGGACTCTGCGCCCGGTTCCTGTACGGGTCGGGGGCCCGGCGGGTCGCCCGCTGGTGCCTCGGCGGAGTCCTGCTGGCCGGGGCGGCCGACGCCGGCGAGAACCTGGCCCTGCTGGCCGGGCTGGGCGCCCTCGACCGGCCGGGCGGCGACACGGCGTTCGCGATCGCGTCCTCGCTGGCCGTGCTCAAGTTCGCCGTCGTCGGTCCCCTGCTGCCGGTGTTCGTGGTCCTCGGGTGCGTGCTCCTCGGCCGCCGGATCACGCCCCGGTCCGAGGTGAAGCGTGGCGAGGATGGCGGGGCGGTCGACATCGCCGCCGCCGGCGACCTCGAGCCGGGGACCGGCCGGCGGCCCGACATCATCGTGCCCCCGGCGGTCGCCGACGCCTCCACGGCCACGGTCTCGGCCTCGGTCGGGCACGCCGGCCCCGACGTCCAGCAGCAGCTGTACGACGAGGGGACCGGTGGCGACCCCGGGGCGGCGGCGACCGCCGGCGACGCCCGGTCCAGTCCCGGCCGCCTCGTCCCCGACCAGGCCGGGCCCGCGCCCGACCGCTGGCGCAACGCCGGCCGGGTGCCGCCGGGCCGGCCGCCGGCCGAGGTCGGCATCTGCGCCTCGGGCGGCGGGATCCGCTCGGCCTCGGTCACCCTGGGGGCGCTCCAGGCGATGCGCCAGGACGTGCTGTCCAAGGCCCGTTACCTGGTCTCGGTGTCGGGCGGCGGGTACATGACCGGCGCCTTCCAGCTGGCCCTGACCAGGGCCGGCGACCAGACCGACTCGCTGGCCACCCCGGGCGACGTGTTCGCCCCCGGGTCGGCCGAGGAGGACCATCTGCGCCGCCACGGCAAGTACCTGGCCGACGGCGGCCGCGAGTGGCTGGCCGCCCTCGGGGTGGTGCTCCGCGGGGTCGCCGCCTCCCTGGCCCTGCTGACCCTTGGCGTGGTCGTGATCGGGGTCGGCCTCAACGCCTTCTACCGGGCGGCCCCGGTGGTCGACATCACCCGGCTGGTGCCCCGCTTCGACACGGCGGCGACGGACACGGCGCCCGCGTACCCGGTGCCGCCGGCGGCGGTCTGGCGGACGATGGCCGCCGTGGCCGCCATCGCCGTCGCCGCCTGGGTGCTGGTGATGATCGGGCTGCTGGCCGACGACCGGCGGTTCAAGGTGATCGGCGGGGTGGCCCGCAACGTGTTCCGGGTGGCGGTGGCCATCAGCGGGGTGGTGGCCGTCTACGCCGTCGCCGTGCCGGCCGTGGTCTGGGCGATGGCCCGGCTGTCGTGGGCCACCGGGATCACGAACCCGGTCCCGGCGGCCTCCTTCACCGCCGTGGTCACCACCCTGCTGACCTGGTTCGGCGCCCTGGCCAGCACCATGTGGCGGCGGACGGAGCGGCTGCGGGCCAGCGGCGACAAGGTCGGCGGGCTGGGCGGGCTGCTCGGCCGGGGCAAGGGCGGCGAGGTGGTCGAGCGGCAGGTCGCGACCGGGTGGGGGCAGCGGCTGATCGTCTGGGCCGTCCACGCCGTGCTCGGCTTCGTGTTCGTGTTCGTCGGCGCCTGGACGACCGCGGCCGCCCACCGCTGGCCGGTCTGGCTGGGCCCGGTCCTGCTCGGCGTGCTGGTGGGGGCGGCCTTCCTGATCGACCAGACCTGGCTGAGCCTGCACCCGTTCTACCGCACCAGACTGGCCTCGGCGTTCGCCGTCCGCCGGGCTCGCATGCCCGACGGCGGCGTCGGCGCGCTCGCCTACGCGATCGAGGAGCCGACCACGCTCAGCCGCTACGGCGGCCCGGTCGACGGGTTCCCGCAGGTCATCTTCGTCGCCGCCGCCGCCCTGTCGGGCCAGTCGCGGACCCCGCCCGGGCGCCGGGCGGCCTCGTTCTCGATGTCATGGGACTACGTGGGCGGGCCGGACGTCGGCTGGGTCCGGACCAGCACCCTGGAGGAGACCTGCAAGCCGGCCCTGCGCCGGGACGTCACCGTGCAGGCCTCGATGGCCGTGTCCGGGGCTGCGTTCGCCTCGGCCATGGGCCGCCACGCCGCCGCCGTGCAGCGGCTGCTGGCCCTCTCCAACGTCCGGCTCGGCACCTGGCTGCCCAACCCGGGGTTCCTGGCCGAGCTGGGCCGCAGGTACGCCAGCTGGCGGACGCCGCGCCTGCCCGGCGCCCGCCGGCTCCCCTACCAGCTGCGCGAGATCATCGGCGCCTACCCGGCCGAGGGCCGGATGCTGCTGTGCACCGACGGCGGCCACTGGGAGAACCTGGGCCTGGTCGAGCTGCTCCGCCACCGTGTCCGCACCGCCGT
>DASZON010000501.1:0-3705 GCA_035550755.1 Actinomycetota bacterium
CGCGGTCGGTGACGGCGGCGGCGGCCAGGCCGCCGTCGGGGTCGACCCACAGGAAGCAGCCGCTGGCGCCGAAGTGGCCGAAGGCGGAGGCGGAGCGGCGGTCGCCCATCCAGTGGGGGCGCTTGCCGTCGTGGAGCTCGAAGCCGAGGCCCCAGTCGCAGGGGTCGAAGCGGCCGACCCCGGGCACAAGGCCGGCCAGGCCGGGGAACTGGACCGCGGTGGCCTCGGCGAACAGCTCGGGGCCGACCACCGGGGCGCCGCGGTCCAGCAGGCAGCGGGCCAGGCGGACCAGATCGTCGAGGGTCGAGGCGGCCCCGGCGGCCGGGTCGCCGTCGATGCCGCGGCGCTGCACCAGCCGGGTCCCTGACATCTCCAGGGGGTCGAGCACGCTGGAGGACAGCCAGGTGGGGAAGCTCACCCCGGCGGCGTCGGCCACGGCGTCGCCCAGCAGCCGGAAGCCCACATTGGAGTAGATGCGCCGCCAGCCCGGTGGGCGGGGGCGGCCCGGGGGCTCGAAGGGGAACCCGCCGGCGTGGGCCAGGAGGTGGCGGACGGTGACCTCCTCGCCGGCCCCGGCGCGGGTGGCCTCGGTGACCGGCTGGTCGAGGTCCAGGCGGCCCGACTCGACCGCGGCCAGGGCGGCCAGCGAGGTCATCAGCTTGGTCACCGACGCCACCTGGAACGCGTCGCCGCCGGTCACCCCGCCCAGGAAGGCCGTCTCGACCCCGGAGGGCGACACCACCGCCACCCCGGCCCGCCCCACCGGCCAATCCAGCGTCGGCGTCCGGTTCACCGGTAGCCGGCCTCCTCCAGCCGCCGGATGGCGGCGGCGTCGTCCTCGGCGAGCACGGCGGCGGCGTCGGCGCAGCCCCGGTTGGGCTGGACGCCGGGACCGAACAGCCGGCCGCAGGCCTCCAGCTCGGACTGGCGCGCCTGTAGCTCGTCGGCGGCGGTCGGGGGCCGGCCGTCGGCGACGTGGGCGCCCTCGTGGGCCAGGACGGCCGCGACCCGCTCGGGGGCGGCCGCGCCCTGCTGGAACTTGGCGTGGACCAGGACCTCCGGCGGCCCGGACCCGAAGCGGGTGGTCGACTCGTTGATGGACAGCTGGAACTCGGCGAAGGCGACCACCGCCCGCGCCTCCTGGAGCCCGGTCCGGGCCCGCTGGATGGGCGCGGTCGAGCGCAGGGCGCACAGCCTGGTCGCGGCCGCGTCCAGCAGCGCCACCTCGCCGGCGGTGCCGACCAGGGTCACCCGGTCCAGCCGGGGGCAGCTGGCGTGGCGCCGGACCAGCCGGTCCCGGTTGGCCGGCAGGAGGATGGGGACGCGGACCTCGCCGACGCCGTGGCTCAGGTCCTGGGCCGGCGGGGAGCGCCGGTCGGCGGGCGGGAGCTGGGCGGGGACGGTCCGGAAGATGCCCACCACCGTCGCCACCAGGACCAGGGTCGAGACGACGGCGGCCAGCCACAGCCACCAGGGCAGCCGCGGCCAGGGCCGGGCCTTGAGGGCGGCCGCCTCCGCCGGGGTGAGCCGGCGGGGCCGCCCCAATCCCGGCAACCGCGGCCGGCGGAACCGCTGCGTCGACCGGTCGGCGAGCTGACGGGCCATCCGGGCCGCTCAGTCGGGCAGGAGGCGCACGGAGAACTCCTCGATCACCGGGTTGGCCAGCAGGGCCTCGGCCATGCGCCGGGCCGCCTGCTCGCCGTCGCCGTCGTGGACGGTCAGCTCCACGTGCTTGCCGATGCGGACGTCGGAGACCCCTTCGAAGCCGAGCGCCGGCAGGGCACGCTCGACCGCCTGGCCCTGCGGGTCGAGGATCTCCCGCTTCAGCATCACGTCCACCGCCACCCGCGGCATCCGCGCACCTCCAGTGTTCGGGTTGCGAGCCGAGGCTACACCGGAACCGCGGCATGCCCCGGGTGAACTAGTCCCCAGGGTCGGGCGTAACCCCCCAATCGGGTGATGAGGCAGCCACGGAGAGTGGTCGAGACCTCAGCTATGACGCCCGAGCGCCACGCCGGCGAGGACGAGCTGGTCCGCGCCAACCTCCACCTGGCCACCCAGGCCGTGCACGAGCTGGCCCGCCGGCTGCCGCCCCACGTCAACCGGGACGACCTCTCCTCGGCGGCCATGCTGGGCCTGGCCCAGGCGGCCCGGAGCTGGGACCCCGAGCGCGGGGCCAGCTTCGAGCGCCACGCCGCCACCCGGATCCGCGGCGCCCTGCTGGACGAGCTGCGCGACTCGGACTGGGCCAGCCGTTCGGTCCGCTCCCGGGCCCGGCGGCTCCAGCAGGCCGGCGAGGAGCTGACCGGGCGGCTCGGCCGCGCCCCGACCCAGGCCGAGCTGGCCGCCGAGCTGGGGACCGACGTCCGGGCGCTCCACAAGCTGGTCGGCGACGTCCACCGGGCGACCGTGCTGAACTACGAGTCGATCGTGGCCGAGGGCGAGGCCGACGACCTGCTGCCGAGCGGCGAGCGGCCGCCCGACCACGTCCTGGTCGACCGCGAGCGGCGCGCGTACCTGGCCGACGCCGTGCTCACCCTGCCCGAGCGGCTGCGGACCGTGGTCATCGGCTACTTCTTCCAGGAGCGGCCCATGCTGGAGATCGCCAACGAGCTCGGCGTCACCGAGTCGCGCGTCTCCCAGCTCCGGGCCGAGGCCCTGATCCTGCTCCGCGACGGGCTCAACGCCCACCTCGACCCCGACACCATCCCTGCCGAGTCCCGGCCCGACGGCCGACCGGCCCGGCGGCGGGCCGCCTACCACGCGGCCATCGCCGCCTGCTCCGACTTCCGGGCCCGGCTCGACGCGGCCCCGCGGCCACTGCTGGAGCGGGCCGCCGAGGCCGGCCGGTCGGCGCCCACTCCCGCCTGAATCCCCGTTCGGGCAACGGATTCGCTTGACCCGGTCGCTCCTGCATAACATTTTCTTCTCGCCCCCACGAGCCTCCCCAACTTGCTCCCTTCCAGACGGTATGCTCCGTTCGCACCATGGCTCGAACAGTCTTCGGAGGGTTGATGCGATGACGGACCCCATGCTCGTCCGACGGCTGGCCCTCGACCTGCGCAACCTCGCCGACAAGACCCTGGAGCTCCGCGGGGTCGTCGAGGACTACCGCCACGACCTGGTCCGCACCGTCGAGGACGACTGGTGCGACCCGGACGAGCTGGCGACCATGCACCGCCAGATCCAGGAGCTGTGGGAGGCCATGGACCGGGCCGAGGCCCGGCTGCGCAGCGGCACCCGCCGGATGTCGCCCCTGCTCTGGCTGGAGTAGCCGCTCAGCTTGGCCCTCGGGCTGCCGACCGAAGGAGCCATGATCATCGTGACCCGCCTCCACGGCGGCACCGTGGCCGTGAACTGCGACCTCATCGAGCGGGTCGAGGCGGCTCCGGACACGGTGGTGACCCTGGTCGACGGCAACCGCTACGTGGTCCGCGAGACCGTGGCCGAGATCGTCGACAAGGTCCGCGCCTTCCGCGCCTCGGTGGTCATGCTGGCCGGCCGCCTGGACACGCCGGTGACCGGCCAGCACCTGTACCTGGTGCCGAACCTTGACCCCGAGCCCTAGTACAGGAACATCGGCTTGCCGTCGACCTGGCGGATCAGTGGCCGGTAGCGCTTCTCGTCGTACAGGGCCTCGACGTCGACGCGCTTGGTGCCCGACATCATGGTCTCGATCGGGACCGAGGTGTAGGTGCCGCGGCG